>CAZDNN010000490.1:0-5067 GCA_964506385.1 uncultured Planctomycetota bacterium | reverse complement strand
TCGGTGATGACGTCGGTGATGTAGCCGTCCTCGATGATGAGCTGGCCGTCGCGGACCACGGGCGCGGCGTTGTAGTCGCCGCCGCCTTTCTGGTGGACGTACCAGAAGTCGAAGCCGTGCTGGGGCGTCTCGGCGGCGCCCATGTGCCACTTGCCGCTCATGCCGCAGGTGTAGCCGTTCGCGGCGAGCACGTCGGTGTAGGCGACCTCGTCGCGGAGGTACTCGACGGAGTCGGGCGCGCAGTTGCCCTTGCTGATCCACTCGTGGACGCCGTGCTGGGACGGTACGCGTCCCGTCAGGAAGGTCGCGCGGCTCGGCGAACAGACGGGGGTGGCGACGAAGTGATTGCGGAACATCGTGCCCGTCGCCGCCATGCGGTCGATATTGGGCGTCCTGATCTCGGGATTCCCATAGCACCCCGCCGCCCACGGCCCCTGGTCGTCGGTCAGCACAAACACCACGTTCGGCTGGTCATCAGCCATCGTGCGCTCCTCCTTCCCTCGGTGGGCCCGGCGTCCTGTGCCGGGGAGAAGCCGCGCGTCATCACGACGCACTTGCGGCCTCCCAAGCATAGCCCAATGCCCGAGCCGCGCAAGTCGCAGGCACGGTGGTGCGGCCGGCGGCGCTCCCGATGAATATCGCAGTTACGTAACTGCGATATCAATCCGCGGAGACCAGTCACGCCATGGCTGCGTCGCCCCGCCATCGCGCCACAACGAGCCGGCGCCGCTCCAGAGAGATAGTCGGAGTTACGTAACTGTGATATCCATCGCCCGAGCGTGGGCATGCCGCGACTGCGTCGTTGCGCGATGGTGCTGCCCGCGGCCAACACCCCTCTCGATAGCTCCTGTTGCGAGCTCCTGTTGCGGAACGCTGCCAGGTGACAAACCCACGGATGGCTCGTAGCGTAAGCGTCCCGCTTGCAGCCATTCTCGACAAGCGAGACGCTCGTCGCTACGCGGGCGCCACCATTCGCAAGAGGAACTCGATAGATATCGCAGTTACGTAACTGCGGTATCTATCGGCAGAGAGCGGGCCAGGCGGTTGCGTTGCCAGAATCTCGTAGCGAAATGCCTGCGCCGCGCCAGGGTGTGGCTGCCTAAGCGGCCACGGTGGCCATTGAAGCACTGCCATGCGCGCGCGATCCTGCCAGGATGTCGCCGCCCGGCTGACAGCACAACTGCCTTAGGGCGGGCACGAGTCCGGCCCTGGATCTTGGGGTTCCTCTCTTTGCTCGGCCACGTAGTGGGCTCGGCCGGCGCACGGCCTGGGGCGCTGCTCATCGAACGTCTACGGACCGAGCCCGGAGCGATCCTCGACTCGAAAGGAACTCCTGGCGCCGCGTCCAGGCGACGAGAGCGTGCCGGTGCGTGGGCCCGCAGCATGATTGCGGACCTGTTTAGGTCCGCAATTATCGTCGCTCCGCAACTTACCAGGCCGTAGGGAAATCGACGTGGAACTCTGACGCCGCGGTTGCGTCGTTGCGCCGTCGCGCTACCATAGGCGGACATCGTGGGCCAGTGTGAGCGATGCACGGGAAAGGACGAGAGACGATGAGCGGATGGACGCTGCTCGTGGCTGGGTGCCTGGTCGTCGCAGTTGTGGGCCTGGCGAGCGTCCCGGCGGAGGGCGGGAGCATGCCCGCGCTGCGGCCGCCGGCGGTGCCGCTGGTGGTGCACGATCCGTACTTCAGCATCTGGTCGTTCGCCGACGAGCTGGCGAGCGACTGGCCACGACACTGGACGGGGGCGATCCACGCGCTCTGCGGGATGGTCCGCGTCGATGGCAAGACGTTTCGCATCATGGGCATGGAACTCCGCGACGCCCCCGCCATGAAGCAGACGCGGCTCCAGGTGGCCCCCACGCGGACGATCTACGACTTCGAGGGTGGCGGCGTCCACGTCCGCCTGACCTTCGCCAGCCCCCTGCTGCCCGACGATCTCGACGTGCTGAGCCGCCCCGTCAGCTACCTGACCTGGGAGGTGCGCGCGACCGACGGTCGCGAGCACGAGGTCGAGCTCTACTACGACAACTCGGCCGAGCTGGTGGTCAACAAGCCCGAGCAGCAGGTGACGTGGGTCCGGCCGCGCCTCCCCGGCCTGACGGCGCTGTGCATCGGCTCGCAGGACCAGCCGGTGCTGGCGAAGGACGGCGACAACCTGCGGATCGACTGGGGCTATCTCTACGTCGCCGCGCCCGAGGCGGCGGGCACGTCGATGGTCGTCGCGAGCCACGACGTCCGCCAGGCCTTCGCCGACGGCGGCCGCCTGCCCGAGGCCGACGACGCGCGGATGCCCCGCGCCTGCAACGACGACTGGCCGGTGACGGCCTGCGTCTTCGACCTCGGCAAGGTGGGCAAGCAGCCCGTCGCCCGTCACCTGATGCTCGCCTACGACGACATCTGGGCCATCGAGTTCCTCGGCACGCGGCTCCGCCCCTGGTGGCGGCGGAAGGGCGGCACGGGCCTCCTGCGCCTGGCCCACCGCGACTACGCGGCCCTGATGCGGCGCTGCGAGGCATTCGACCGCGAGCTGACAGCCGACCTCGAGAAGGTCGGCGGCCCCCGCTACGCCGCCCTCTGCGCCCTGGCCTACCGCCAGGCCATCGGCGCCCACAAGCTCGCCGCAGCGCCCGACGGCAGGCCCATGCTCTTCTCGAAGGAGTGCTTCAGCAACGGCTGCATCGCCACGGTGGACGTGGCCTACCCCGCGTCGCCCATCTTCATGCTCCTGAGCAACGACCTGCTCAAGGCCTCCATCAGCCCCGTCCTCGACTACGCGGCGAGCCCCCGCTGGAAGTTCCCCTTCGCGCCCCACGACCTCGGCCGCTACCCCAAGGCCAACGGCCAGCGCTACGGCGGCGGCGAGAAGTCCGAGCGCGGCCAGATGCCCGTCGAGGAGAGCGGGAACATGCTGATCATGCTCGCCGTCATCTCCCGCCTCGACGGCCACTCACGGTATGCCGAGCGCTACTGGCCCCAGGTTCAGCAGTGGGCGCGCTACCTGCGCGAGCGGGGCATGGACCCCGAGAACCAGCTCTGCACCGACGATTTCGCCGGCCACCTCGCCCACAACGCTAACCTCTCGCTCAAGGCCATCGTCGCTCTCGCCTGCTACGCCGAGACCTGCAAGCTCGCGGGCAAGGCGGACGAGGCCGCCGAATACCGCTCCATCGCCGAGGCATTCGCCAGGGAATGGCCGACGAAGGCGGCCGACGGCGACCACTACCGCCTCGCCTTCGACAAGCCGGGCACCTGGAGCATGAAGTACAACCTCGTCTGGGACCGCCTGCTCGGCCTCAAGCTCTTCCCCCCCGAGATCGCCCGCACCGAGGTCGCCCACTACAAGACCAGGCTGGGGAAGTACGGCCTGCCGCTCGACAACCGTCAGCTCTACACCAAGACCGACTGGGAGGTCTGGACCGCGACCCTCGCCGAGAGCCGCGAGGACTGGCAAGCCTTGATGGCGCCCGTCTACGCCTTCGTTAGCGAGACCCCCGACCGCGTGCCGCTCACCGACTGGTACTGGACGCAGAACGCCCGCCGTCGCGGCTTCCAGGCCCGGCCCGTCATCGGCGGCGTCTTCATCAAGGCGCTCAGCGACCCGGCGATCTGGAAGCGATGGGCCTCGCAGGGCCGCCCTCGGTAGGAGCCGCCTGATGAGAGGGCAGGTGTTTGACTTCCGGCGGCGGTCGCGCCATGCTGGCGGCGGCGATGGACCTTTCACCTGATTTGGAGGATAGGGCCGTGAAGGATGGGATGAGCCGCAGGGGGTTCCTGGCGTCGGGCGCCGCTGCTGGCCTTGGCCTGATGGCCGCGGGCCGCGCGGGGGCAGCGCCGTTCAAGACGACACTGCACAAGGCCATGATCGGCCCGGCGAAGGAGGACCTTTTCAAGAAGTGGAAGGACGCTGGCTTCGAGGGCTGCGAGTGCCGCCAGGCCGACGTCACGCCCGACCAGGCGGCGAAGGCCCGCGAGATGGCCGAGCGGGTGGGCATCAAGATCCACTCGGTGCTGCGCGGCTGGATGAGCTTCAACAGCACCAATCCCAAGGCGGTCGAGGGCTCGATCCAGAAGGTCGCGACGACCCTTCGCGCGGCCAAGGCATACGGCGCCGACGCCATCCTCGTCGTCCCCTGCCGCGTCGGCGGCGTCATGCCCCAGCCCTGGGAGTTCGACTACGAGTTCGACCCCAAGACCGCCAGGGTCACCCGGGTCGCCGCAGGCGACAACGCGAAGTACGCGGCCTACATCCAGGCCCAGAACCACGCGACCGAGAGCTCCCGCGCCGCGTTGAGGAAACTCATTCCCGTCTGCGAGGAGACGGGGGTGAAGATCGCCTGCGAGAACGTGTGGAACAACCTGTGGGTCAAGCCCGACCTCTTCGCCGCCTTCATACGCTCGGTGGACAGCCCGTGGGTCGGCGCCTACTTCGACGTGGGCAACCACGTCAAGTACGCGCCGCCCGAGCGGTGGATCGCCGAGCTCGGCAAGAAGCTGCTCAAGGTGCACATCAAGGACTTCAAGCTCAAGCCCGACGGCCACGGCGGCAACTGGGCGAAGATCCGCGAGGGCAGCGTCGATTGGCCAGCGGTCCGCAAGGCGCTCGACGACGTCGGCTACAACGGCTGGCTCACCAACGAAAGCGGCGGCCTGAGCCTCGAGGAACTCAGCAGGCGCTTCGACTTGATCATCGCGGGCAAGTGACCAGATGGCCGAAATGGCCGCGTCCAAGCCGTTGCTCCGAGCGATCCTGGAGCGGATCCGCCGGCTACGGCTGCCCGGAACGGTGCCGGGGCGATGGGCGTGCATACTGACGTGGGCCGCCTCCCTTGGGGGCGCCGCGGCCGCGCCGGCGCGAGAGGCGGCTCTGTTCGCCGAGGATTTCAACAGGATCCGACGCGGCGGCAGGGGCAGCCAGCACCAGACTCACCTCCCGTTGGCCTACTCGGCCGACCTGGTTGGCTGGACGAAGCAGGGCCTCCACTGCGTCCATGCCGTGCAGCACACCAGAGGGGACTGGGCCCTCCAACTGGTCGGCTCTCCCGGCCGGGACAACGTCCTCACCC
>CAZDNN010000489.1:0-5113 GCA_964506385.1 uncultured Planctomycetota bacterium | reverse complement strand
AGAGGCTGGGAGCCCGTGAAGCCGACAAGTGCGGAGAGCCACTTCGCCGGCACCGGCAGGATCTACGTTGAGGGCGGTCAGATCATCCTGGAGGAAGGCGTCCACAACACTGGCATCGGCTGGACGCGGGACTTTCCTACAATGGGCTACGAAGTCGTGGTCGATGCGATGGCCCACAATGGCCGAGGCCAGTTCAGCAGCATCAACTTCCCGATGGGCGAGTCTCGTGGCATTCTGGTTGTCGGCGGCTGGGGCGGCACGATAATGGGCATCGAGCTCGTTGACGGTCACAGGGCCAACGACAACCCCGCGACAGCCCGGATGGCCACGCGCTTCGAGCACTGGTATCGGGTTCGGCTCCGGGTCAGCCGCGCACGCATTGAGGCATGGCTCGACGACAAGAAGATGATCGACTTCAGGACGGCGGGCCACACGATCGCGCTTCCCGCCATGCACTGGTCCGAGCAGCCGTTCGCGGTACATGCATACAAGACGAAGGCTTCCGTGCGCAACATCCGCTTGCGCCGGCTCGACTGAGCCCTCGGCCTCTGTCGCCGCCTTGCGGCGGTTCGTAGTGCCGCCTTCAGGCGGACCGGAAGAGGAAATGCGACGAGCCGGGCCGGACACGTGGCAGAGCTGCCCACCTTGACTTCCGCTCGGGGCTGTGATAGCATTCCGGCGTGATGAGCATGCGCCCGAGATGGTTGCCCGCGCTGAGCTTACGAGCCTTGGTGGCCCTCGCCGTCCTGGCGGGCGCCGCAGGGGCGGCCGAGGACTTCGCCGGCAAGCCGGTCCTCGTGGTCCTCGACTTCGACTCCGCCTGGGACGAGGGGAAGACGGGCCGCTTCGTGGCAAGCAACTTCCGGGCCAAGATCACCCGCTACAAGCTCTTCGTCACGATCGAGGACATGGACCGCGAGCAGGTCCAGAAGGACGCAGGCTTCAAGCCCAGCTTCGACATCGCGCCGCAGAAGGTGCAGGCCTTCGCCAAGGAGTGGCTCGACTGCGACATGGTGATGTGGGGCAAGGTCGAGCAGGCCGGCGGGGAGCAACTCCGCATCCACGCCAAGGTGCTCGACCGGAAGATGGGCGCCGAGAAGCTCAAGCTCGACTCCGCGGTGGTCGTCGAGAACAAGTATGCCGTCCAGACCGCGGTGTTCAAGATCCTCACCGAGCTCACAGGCTTCACCGTCTCCAAGTATCCGCCTCTGCCGCCGGACGCCGAGGAGCGCTGGCAGAAGGGACCGAATCTCGTCGGCTCCGACGGCTTCGAGAAGGGCACCAAGCACCCCGAGGGGTGGGAGCCCTTCGGGGTGGACTGGCAGATGGGCGAGGCACACTGGGAGACCAACCCGGACGAGACGGGCAAGTGCATCGTCTTTCGCATGAGCCCGGGCGTCGCGGCCATGGAGGGGGTGGCGTACTACAGCGAGTTCTTCGACGTCGAGCCAGGGGCGACGTATCGCGTGCGGCTGCGGGTGAAGTCGATGGCCCCGACGGTGAAGGTGTTCGTGAAGTACTACGCGTGGCTGCACACGCCCGGCGAGCCGAAGGGCCAGTGGCGTGAGGTGGGGCGGAGCCCGATGAACTGCCGGGGGCCAAAGAAGCAATGGGGCTGGCACGAGCGGGACTGCCATCCGCGGCGCTACAAGACCCGCGCGGGGCACGTCTACGACGTGAAGAAGTGCCGCATCGGCCTCTACGCCTACCATCCCGGCGGCGTGGTCTACTTCGACGACGTGGTGTTCAAGCAGATCGCCGACCCTCCGAAGGAGGTGGCACCCTACGCGGTCGGAGCGAGCGGGCGTAAGCCCACCGAGAGAAAGGAATAGAGGGGCAGCGCGCGCCCCCTCACGCGCGATCCCCAGGCGACGGCCCAGCACACGGCCAGGCGACTGGCGAGGCGCGAGCATCGGAAGAGACGCATGCAGATCCCCATCCCGCTCATCGCGATCGCCGGCTTCGGCTCGGCGGCGCTGCTGGTGCTCGTGATCTTCGAGCTGACGAGCAGCGCCTGGCAGCGCTATGAGGAGGAGGTGCTCAAGGGCGCCGAGGTCTCCTTCGACCAGATCTACCTCAACATCCCGGCCCGCCAGCTCCTCTACATCGCGGTCGTCCTCTTCATCCTGTTCATGGGCCTGGGCGCCCTGCTGTTCGGCAGGCTGATCGTGGGCGTCCTCGTCGGGGCGCTGGCCTTCGCGTCGCCGCGGCTGCTGTTCATCTTCCTCAAAGGCCGGCGGGAGAAGAAGTTCGGCAAGCAGCTTGTTGAAGCGATGATGAACATCTCGAACGCGCTGCGCTCCGGCTTCAGCCTGCCCCAGGCCTTCGAGCTGATCCAGCGGGAGATGGAGCAGCCGATCAGCCAGGAGTTTCGCCTGATCAACCAGGAGACCCGCGTCGGCGTCCCCATGGAGGAGGCGCTCGGCCACGCGCTCGATCGCATGCCGAGCGAGGACTTCGATCTGGTGATCACGGCGATCCTGGTCTCCCAGGAGGTGGGCGGGAGCCTGGCTGAGGTGATGGACAACATCGCGCGGACCATCCGCGAGCGTCACCAGATCGAGGGCAAGATCAAGGCGCTGACCGCGCAGGGGAGGATGCAGGCGTGGATCCTCGGCATGGTGCCCATCGCCCTGGGCTTCGTGCTGAACTGGCTGAACCCCACGCTGTTCGAGCCGATGCTCAAGACGTGGATCGGGTGGATGCTGCTGGCCATCATCGGCGTGCTGCTGGGGATGGGCATGCTGGTGGTCCGGAAGATCGTGATGATCGAGGTGTGACGATGGACCCAGGCGCCGCGCAGCGCAGCTTCATCTACCTCTGTGGCTTCGGCAGCGTATCGATGTTCGTGTGGTGGGTGCACGCCACCTACCAGGATCTGGCGGCGCGCGCGCACCTGGAGGAGGAGCGCCGCAGGGCGATCACCTCGTTCTTCATCCAGCTCCTGGCGCCCTTCGCGGCGGCCACCGGCCGCTGGCTGGGCCGGCGCATCGACGCACTCGACGCGCACTGCCGCGCCACGGGCCAGCACTCGATGCTGGCAGCCCTGCGCCGCCGCGCCGAGCGGATGCTCACGGGGGCCGGCCGCCCGCACGGCTTCGTGCCCGACGAGTTCATGGGCCTGTGGCTCGTCTCGCGGTTCATCGGGGCGGTGCTGGCCGTGCTGTGCCAGGCCATGCTGTCGAAGTACTGGGCGGGCATCCCCACCCCGCTGGTCATTCCCTTCTACCTGATCCTGGCGATGCTCCCGGAGCTGCTGGGCCTCTTCCTCATCCCGGGCATCATCCTGCTCGGCGTCGCGATCCTCGCCTATGCCCTCGCGCTGGGCCAGTGGGGCGGCGCGACCACGGCGCTGTGCCTCACCCTCGTCATCCTCGGAGTGCTGATGCCGTGGCTCTGGCTGCGGGACTGCGAGAAGCGGCGCAAGCGCCTCATCCGCAACGCCCTGCCCTACGCCCTCGACCTGCTGACCCTGTCCGTCGAGGCGGGGCTCGACTTCACGGCGGCCCTGGCACGCATCATCCGCCGGCAGCCCAACACCCCGCTCAGCCAGGAGCTCGGGGAGACCCTCCGCCAGATCCAGATCGGCGTGCCCCGCGCCGAGGCGCTCCGCGACCTGCACGAGCGCGTCGTCATGGAAGAGATCTTCTCGGTCACCAGCGCCCTGATCCAGGCCGACGAGCTGGGCGCCAGCCTCGGCCCCATCCTGCGCATCCAGGCCGACCAGTTCCGCATCCGCCGCTCCCAGGCCGCCGAGAAGGCCGCGATGGAGGCCCCAGTCAAGCTCCTCTTCCCGCTCATCTGCTTCTTCTTCCCCGCCACCTTCATCATGATTTTCGGTCCCGTCTTCCTTCAGTTCCTCTACAGGTGACGCCGTGGACGACGACGTGGTGGCCCTGCTGCGCGAGCTGGTCGCCATTCCGAGCATGAACCCCTATCTGACGGGCCGGCTCGGCGACGGCTACGGCGAGGCGCAGGTGGCCGAGCGCGTCGCCGCGTTCCTCCGCCACACGGGGCTCGACGTCGAGCTGTGCGAGGTCATGCCCGGGCGGCCGAGCGTCGTGGCAAGGCTCGACGGCCCCGACGGCGGCGACCCCCTCGTCTTCGTCGCCCACCTGGACACGGTGCCCGCCGACGGCATGACCGTCCCGCCCTTCGAGGGCAGGGTCGAGGGCGAGCGGCTCTACGGCCGCGGGGCCTGCGACAACAAGGCGGCCCTGGCCGCCATGCTCTGTGCCCTGCGCCGCGTGGCCGCGGCCAGGGCGAACCGCGCGCCCATCCTTTTCGCCGGCACCATCGACGAGGAGAGCACCTACGCAGGCGCCCGCGCCCTCCTCGCCGACGGCCTCGCGGCGCGCGGCGCCATCGTCGGCGAGCCGACAGGGCTAGACGTCGTCATCGCCCACAAGGGCGCCCTGCGCATCGCCATCACCGCGACGGGCAGGAGCGCCCACAGCTCCACGCCCGAGCTGGGCGAGAACGCCATCTACCGCATGGCCCGCCTCGTGGCCGACCTCGAGGCACTGGCCGGCGAGCTTCCGAAGCGCGATCCCCACCCGCTCGTCGGCCCGCCCACGCTCAGCGTCGGCACCATCCACGGCGGGCTGACGATCAACACCGTGCCCGACCGCTGCGCCATCGAGGTGGATCGCCGCCTGATGCCCGGCGAGCCCGTCGCGCCTGCGCAGGCCGAGATCCGGGCCATCGCGGAGAAGCACGGCGCCGACTTCGAGCTGGTCTTCGCCACCGAGGGCTTCGAGATCGCCGAAGACCACGAGCTGGTGGCCATGGCCCTCGACGCCATCGTCGCGACCCGCGGCGAGGCCGACATCATCGGCGTGCCCTACGGCACGGAGGCCTCGGCGTTCAGTGCTGCCGGGATACCCACACTCGTGCTCGGCCCTGGCGACGCCGCCCAGGCCCACGCCGCCGACGAATGGGTTGCCCTCCCCCAGGTCGCCGCCGCCGCCCGCATCTACGAGCGGATCATGGCCGCCGCGTGATCTCCCTCCGCCTCAGTGAGACGGCGGCTCCCAGCGAGCGACACATGCCACTGTCCTGGCCTAGCAGCCCGTGGCAGAAGTCCTTCGCAGACGAGTGCGAGGGATTCGGG
>CAZDNN010000488.1:2909-5118 GCA_964506385.1 uncultured Planctomycetota bacterium | reverse complement strand
ACGAGTGAGCTGCCGACGCCGCCGGGGCACCCGTTCTACGAGCGGCTCAACGCGCCCCTGCGGGCAGCGCAGCCGCCGCATCGTCCCGCAGTCGAGCGTCGTGCCGCTCATGAACCCGCGGTCCTGTACGCCGGCCGCGGCTTGCCGTGCCCGACGTACGCCACGAGATACGCACCGCCGCTGAACAGCGCGGCGACCTTCGCCTCGAACTCATCGGGCGGGTAGCAGTAGGGCGGCGACGTCAGGCCGCGAGCCACGCTGATCCCATAGGCCGGGGGCAGGGCGCCGCTTGCCGCCAGCGCCAGTAGCGCCGCAATCAGCGTTAGCCGTCTGCACATCGCCGGTGCCTCGCCGCTCGCTCACTCCGCGTCGCGGACGAAGATGACCTTGCCCGTCTGGCCCGTCTCGAAGAGGGCGTATGCCTCGGCGGCCTGCTCGATGGGGAAGCGGTGGGTGATCATCCCGGCGGCTGGCAGGCCGCTCTCGTAGAGGCGGACGATCTCGTCGTAGTCGCCGAGGGGGAAGCAGGTGGACCCCGAGAGGGTGATCTCCTTGCGGTTGAAGTGGCCCGATGGGCTGATGGTGGCCTCGGGCTGCTCGCCGATGATGGCGACGTGGCCGAAGTGGCGGACCATGTCGAGCGCGATGCGCAGCGGCTCGGGCCTGCCTGAGCACTCGAGCGCGCGGTCGACGCCGTAGCCGCCGGTCAGGTCGCGGATCTGCTGGGCCACGTCGCCCTCGGCGGGGTCGATGGTCTCGGCGGCGCCAAGCTTCTTCGCGAGGTCGCGGCGGTAGGCGATGGGATCGACGGCGATGACCCGCGCGCCGAGATGCGCCCCGACGCACGTCGCGCCGAGGCCCATCGGCCCGAGGCCGAAGACCGCGACGACGTGCGACGCATTCGTCCCCATGCGCTTGTGGGCGTGGTAGTGGGTGCCGACGGGATCGAGGATCAGGCAGCCCTGCTCGAAGCTCAGCGACTCGGGCAGCGGCAGCAGCGACCGCTCGCACATCCGCACGTAGTCTGCGTGCACCCCGTCGAGGCCGAAGCCGTAGACCCCGCGCTTGTCGCGGCAGTAGATCGTGTAGCCCGCCCGGCACAGGTCGCACACCCCGCAGGCGTAGGCGGCGGTCGTGACGACCCGGTCGCCCTCCTTCACGAACCGCGGCTCGTCCACTGCCACGACGACGCCCGCCCCCTCGTGCCCGGGGATGAAGCCCTTCTCGCCCGGCCGCTGGTACAGCCCGTGGAGGTCGGAGCCGCAGATCGCCGCGGCCTCCAGCCGCACCACCACCTCCTCGCCCTCAGGCGCGGGATCCGGGTACTCCCGCACCTCGAGCCTCCTCGCATCCAGCATCCTCACTCCGCGCATGCGTCGTCTCCTCTTCCGTGGCTTCTCCGCCTCGACTGGGCGAGACGCCGTGGCCCAGGGCGTGGCCCCAAGGGCTTCTCGCCGCGCCGCTCTGAGCGCCCCTGCGTGGGCGCCTCTGGGCGCCTCGAAGAGGCGAAACAGTACAGCCCAGGGCAACGCCCTGGGAACGCCGCGGCCCCAGAGGATCGAGCCCTGAAAGGGCGGAGCAAATCACCGACCGTCAGTCCCAGACGTATTGCTCATCGTAATCGATCTGGTACTTCCTGAGCAAGGCACGAAACTCGGCCTTGAAGTCTCGCTCCCTATGGTGCTCCTTCTGTGTGGTGATGTACCGCCGGAGCGCGTCAAGGCTAGACTGGCCGATCGAGAACGCGCCGTACCCCGCCTGCCAGGAGAAGAAGCGGTACCGGTCGCCTTTCGTCTTGATCCACTTCGATGAGCTGGTCTTGACCTCTTGGACCAGGCCAGCGATGGTCATCGTGCGCGAGAGCCGCAGACAGATGTGCACGTGATCCGCCGTGCCGCCCACTTCAATCGCCGGGCACCCGTGGTCGCGGCAGATGGCGGCGAGATAACCGTGCAGGTCGCCTTCGACATCAGGGTGGATGTCGGGCCGGCGGTCCTTTGTGCTGAACGTCAGGTGCACGAGGATGTTGGCCAGGGACTGAGGCATCTTCTCCCTCCTCGAAGGCGGCTGTTTCGCCCTTTCAGGGCTGGACCCTCTTTGGCACGGGGACCCAGGGCGTTGCCCTGGGCTTCACTGTTGTGCCCCCTTCGGGGCGTTGGATCAGGGCGTCTGGGGCGTCTCGACGTCTGGGGCGTCTCGCTCGTCCAGG
>CAZDNN010000488.1:0-2809 GCA_964506385.1 uncultured Planctomycetota bacterium | reverse complement strand
GTTGGATCAGGGCGTCTGGGGCGTCTCGACGTCTGGGGCGTCTCGCTCGTCCAGGTTTCACTGTTGTGTCCCCTTCGGGGCGTCGGGTCAGGGCGTCTCGGGCGTTTGGCCCTTGTCGCGCGTCTCGTCGCGGAAGAGGACGGCGATGAGGAGCGTCGCGGCGACACCGATGACGGCCAGTCGGTACCAGAAGGCGCTGTAATCAAGGCTGTAGTCGAGGCGGGTGGACGCGAGGGCGAAGGTCCCATTCAGCCAGCCGCCAATGACGGGTCCCGCGCCGAGCAGAACGGCGTAGAGGGTCTGCGCCGAGTGGCGCACATCGTCGTCGGCAAGCTGGTTGACGTAGATGAAGGCGGTGGCGATGAAGCACGCGAAGCACACGCCGTGGAGCGCCTGGCTTGCGACGATGAGCCCCAGCGACAGGCTCGTGGTGCCGAAAATCGCGTAGCGCAGGACATAGGCCGACGCTCCAATGGCCAGGACGCGGCGGAACCCCAGCCGCTTGAGCATCAGCCCGAGCGCCGCCATCATGAAGATCTCGGCGATCTGCGCGACGCTCATGGCCGGCATTATGTCCGCGTCCCGCAGGCCGATGTGCTCGAGGAACTGCGAAGTCTGGATGAAGTAGACCTGGTGTATGCCGGCGACGAGCAGGCTCACCGCCACGAGCACGGCGAATGACCGCCAGCGGAGCAGGCGGAGCGCCTTGCGCACGGCCAGCCGCTCAGCCGCCTCTCGCCTCGGCCGCGTCTTCGGCAGCGTGAGGCAGTAGAGCGCGTACAGGACCGCCAGCGCTCCGCTCACCTTGAACGCATCGACGAGCCGATGGGTCACCTCCGCGACTTCCTGCCCGGCGAGGAACGGCGGCATCCACCTCAGGCCCAGGTCCGTCTGGAGCCATACCATCGGGAAGACCCAGGCCGGGACGATCCAGCCGATCGTCCCCCAGAGGCGGACCCGCGGGAACTGGCTGCTGGGATCGCTCATGTGCGCGAAAGCCAGTGAATTGCTCAGCGCAATCGTCGGTGACAAGGCGATGGCAGCAGCGATGGAAAGGCCGAGCCAGGCCGCGTACGTCGTCTGGTAGGCCGTCAGGAACTTCAGCACGCCGCCGATGAGCAGCAGCGCCGCCATGAGGCGCTCCGTGGACACATAGCGGTCGGCGATCTGCCCGCCCACGAAGGGCGCGAGCACGGCCCCGATGGTGCCTGAGATCCCGAGTATCCAGCCGAGCTGGGTATTGTCGAACCCCAAGCCCCCCTCCGCCACGGCGGCGCGCAGGAACCGGCCCGCCACGGGCACCCACAGGCCGAACATGGCCCACTGGAGGAACATCATGACAGAGAGCCGCACCATCAGCAGCGGCGGCCGCGCGCCCTCAGGCGCGGGCGTGGCGTCGTCGGCCATCGGCATCTCCTTCAGCGATCGATCAACAGCATGTCGGCGGGCTGGAGCCCCAGGGTGATGACCATCGTGCCCCCCTCGAACCGAGGCTCCAGCTTCCCCTGCACCACGCTACGCACCGCCTTCACCTTCCTCAGGCCGCGAACCCTCACGGTCAGGCTGGCGATGGGCTCCCCCGTGTAGTTGATCAGAGGCACGGCCAGGCGCGGCGGCGTGGCCGTGTCGATGCAGGTCGTCTCCACCAGCCGCTCGGAGCACTCGACCGGGCGGACGAAGCCGTCGGGCAGAAAGGCGTCCACGAGCTGACGCCGCAACCTCTCGTCCATCGCCGTCGGCAGGAAGTGGCTGTAGTCCTGGAACCGCGCGCCGCGGTCCACGGGCCGCATCGGCAGGCCGGTCTTCAGCCAGGCCACGGCGGGCAGGAAGCCGACAAGGACGGCGCGGCCCTTCCCGTGGCGCTTCTCGATGACCGCGGCGGCGCCGTCGGAGAAGCGGCCGAGCGCCCTCCCGCCGGCCCGCGAGAGCCGCTGCTTCCAGGCGAGGACCTCGATGCGGGCGAGGGTGCCCCACTTGACCGTGGCGCGCGGCGTCGCCGGCGGCAGGTCCTGCTTGGGCAGGATCTGGGTCACCGCGGGGTCCTTATCGATCGTGCCGCCCTTCGCGCCGTAGAGCGCCTCGGCGTCGGGGTTGGGCTTGCCGAACTCGTTGCGGAAGCCTCCGCCGCAGAGCGCGACCACCGTGCCGCCCGATTCCGCCCAGGCGGTGAGGGCCTTCACGGCCTTCGAGTGCAGATACTCCTGCGTCACGTAGATGAGCTTGTAGCCCTTGGCCCGGCCGTCGATCAGGTCGTCCTCGGTCACGAAATCAACGGGCACCTGGCTGTGGCGGAGCGCGACGTAGAGGGCCTTGCGCTCGGCGTTGTGGATCCCGCCCTTGAAATTGGTGTAGCCGCCGAGCACCTCATCGACGCTGGAGAGCAGCAGCCCGACCTGCGCCGGACGCACCGTCCCGTCCATCACGTAGTCCTCGAAGACGCCGGCGTCGTGGGTCGCCTCGTGGACGGCGCGCCACATGGGCAGGTCGTCGGTGTCGGGTGTCAGCGTTACCAGGTCCTCGTTGTTGCGCACCAGATCGACGCGGCGGATGGGCGCCGTCCCGACGATGCGGCCGGTGATGTGCCGCGGGCGGTCCAGCGCCTCGGCGCCGATCTCGCTGCCCATGCGCTGCCCGTTCACCGCGAACTCCAGGTAGATGCGCGCACCGGTGGTGGCGTAGCAGTTGCGCGCTTTCAGCGCGTGGATGATCGCCTTCGCGGTCAGCTCGGGCGCGCGGATGGCCGCCAGCCCCGACTTGTAGCTGAAGCAGAAGCCGTAGCGGTCCGGGTGCTGGCGGCCGGGGAAACCCG
>CAZDNN010000487.1:0-5129 GCA_964506385.1 uncultured Planctomycetota bacterium | reverse complement strand
CGGCCCGAATCCCTCGCACTCGTCTGCGAAGGACTTCTGCCACGGACTGCTAGTGGTGCCGGAGCTGGACCTCGAGGTGTGGGTGAGCACGGCGCTGCGCCTGAGCCCCGAACCCACTGAGATGTACGCGGAGAAGTCGCTGGCGCTCGCCCGCGAACTGTTCGGCGTGACAGGACACGCGCCGGCGAAGCTCCCGAGGCGGCCCGCGTGGTGCGTCACCATCGACCACGGCGGCACCATCCCGCCAGGCCGCAAGCACACCTTCCCGTGCCAGGCCACCGACCTCGAAGGCGCCGACGAGCCGCCCGACGGCGCCATCACCACCGTCCGCTGGTCCCTCAAGAGCGAGCCCTGAGCCGCGCGACGCGCGCCGCTCACAGGCTCCACGGGGCGCGCATGGCCCGGCGGAGACGGCGGTGGGCCTCGGCGGCGCCGACGAAACGCTCGGCAGCCCAGTCCCATGTGAGCCGACGCCGCGTGCGAATCGCGATGTCGCTGAGGATCGGGAGCAGGGTGGCCTTGTGCCCCTCCTCAACCGGCATGGCCGTCGCGCCCCGCGTGCGCACGCAGTCGAGGAAGTTCCCCTGGTGGTGGGTGGAGGCATAGAGCCGGGTGTCGCTGGGCTTGATCGCCACGGTGAGCAGTGACGCGGGCGCGGCGCGGATCTCCTTGCGGTTGACGTGCACCCAGCCCTTGCTGCCCTCGAAGCGGCAGCCCATGGCGTTCTCGGAGAGGTCGGTGAAGCTGAGGCGGACGCCGTCGGCCGCGACGAGCTCGACCCGCCAGGTCAGCGGGGTGTCGGCCATCCCGCTCTCCGGGAACGTGGCGGTGCCCTGGATCTGCACCTTGCCGGCCGTGATGCTGGGCGCGCCCCACTGCGCGATGTCGAGGTGGTGCACGCCCCATGCGGCCAGGAAGCCGAGCGAGTAGTCGTAGATGTGGCCCCAGAAGGCCTCGCTGCGGCACTTCACCTCGTTGTACGGCGTTGCGGGCGCAGGACCCAGCCACAGGTTGTAGTCGAAGTGGCTGGGCACCGGCGCGGTCGGCGCTGTGGGGATGGTGGCGCCGCCGGGCACGCCGACTTTCACGGACCGCACGTCCCCGAGATACCCGCTGCGCGCCAGCTCGCAGGCGAAGCGGAACCTGGGGTCGCTGCGCTGCTGGAGGCCTGTCTGGAACACGGTGCCGTAGCGGCGGACGGCGTCGCACACGGCCCGGCCCTCGGCGGCGGTGAGGGTGAGGGGCTTCTCGCCATAGATGTCCTTCCCCGCCCGCGCGGCCATCACGTAGTGGAGGCCGTGCCACTGGCCGACGGCGGCGCCGAACACCGCGTCGATGTCGTCGCGGGCCAGGAGCTCGCGGAAGTCGTTGTGGCTGCCGCAGCCCTTGTACGCGCGGCCGGCCGCCGCGGCGTAGTGCTTCTCGATCTGCTGCTTCCGCCCGTCGCGGCGCAGGCGCTGCGGGTCGCAGACCGCGAGGATCTGCGCCTGCTCCATCCCCAGCAGGGTCTTGACGTGCACGCCGCCGCGTCCGCCGACGCCGATGATGCCGACGCCGATGCGGTCGCCGGGCGCCACTCGCCCGCGTCCGCCGAGGACCGAGGCGGGCACGAGACACGGCGCCGCGAGGGCCGCTGCGCCTGCGAGGAACTGCCGCCGGGTCGTGCCCGTCATCCGATGGGGTCGCTGAGTGCCCATGTCGCTGCTCCGCCGCGGGGGAGGGGGTTGTGGCGGGGTCACTTCTTGTGCTTCCTCGCCATGCGGCGCCGGCCGGCGTCGACGATCGCCTGGGCGTCGTCGGGTGAGGCGCCGCCGTGGACCATGGCGCAGATGGCCTTCATCATGCACAGCGGGTGGTCGTGCTGGAAGACGTTGCGTCCGATGCAGACGCCCTGGCCGCCGGCCTCGAGCGCGCCCTGGACGTTCTCGAACACGGCGCGGTCGCTCTCGGCTTTCTCGCCGCCGGCGATGAGCACTGGGATGGGGCAGCCGCGGACGACCTTGCGGAAGCTGCGCTTGGAGCCCGTGTAGGTGACCTTGACGAGGTCGGCGCCCAGCTCGGCGGCGATGCGTGCCGCGTGGCTCACCGCCTCGGGGTCGCTCTCGCTCTTGAGCTTCTTGCCGCGGGTATACATCATCGCGAGGAGCGGCATCCCCCATTCCATGCAGGCGACGGAGGTGTGGCCGAGGTCACGGAGCATCTCGGCCTCGCTCTCGGCGCCGACGTTCACGTGAATCGACACCGCGTCGGCGCCCATCTTCAGCGCCATCTCCACCGTGTTGACCAGCATCTTGGCGTTCGGGTCGGGGCTCCAGACGGTGCTGCCGGACAGGTGGAGGATGAGGCCGACGTCCTGCCCGCTCTGGCGGTGGCCGTGGAGCGGGAGCCCCATGTGGCCGAGGACGGCGCTCGCCCCGCCCTCGGTCACGTCGTTGACCATCGTGCGCATGTCCACCAGGCCGCGGATCGGCCCGACGGTCACCCCGTGGTCCATGGGCACGATGACGGTCTTGCCCGAGTTGCGGTTGATGATCCGCTCGAGCCGAATGCGCTTTCCCAGCATCATGGCTGACTCTCCTTTGCCATTCATGGGGGAACCCGCGTGCGCCGGGTCCGACTGGACGCGGGCCGATGGTACGATCCAGGGGCGGCCGCTGTCAAGCGGGAGACCAGTGCCCATCGTCTGCGGTCTGGAGGAGGCTATGGCTTCCCCGCGATCGCCTTGAGGGCATCTTCTGCGGCCTTGGCGACCTGGCGGTTGCGGTTCTTGCTCGCCTGGGCCAGCGCAGGGATGGCTCGCTTGTCACCCAGGGCGCCCAGTGCGGTGGCCGCAGGCACCCGCGGGTCGTAGCGGATGGGCATGTAGGGGCGCGCGCCGCGCGGTTTCGTGCCGAGCGCGGTGATGAGTGGCTCGACGGCGCGGGCGTCGCCCAGCGCGCCCAATGCTCCGGCCGCGGCGCAGGCCGTGCGCCGGTCGCCCGTCTTGAGCACGGCCAGTAGCGGCTCGACGGCTCGCTTGTCGCCCAGGGCGCCGAGCGCCTCCGCCGCGCGGGGCGGCACAGCGGGGGCTTTGGCCTTGAGAGCCGCGACGAGTGGCTCGAGGGCGGGCTCGCCCAGCGCCGCCAGCGCCGCGACCGCGGCGGTCTGGACCTGTTCGGCGTTGTCGAGTGCCTCGATGAGAGGTGCCACGGCACGCGCGTCCTTCAGTTCCCCGAGCGCCGCGGCGGCCGCCGCGCGCAGGGGCACGTGCTTGTGCTTGAGCGCGGCGATCAGCGGAGGCACGGCGCGCGCGTCGCCGATCGCGCCCAGTGCCGAAGCCGCTGCCTCCCGGACATGGGCGTCCGTGTCGTCGAGCGTCCCAGTCAGCGGCTCCACCGCACTCGCAGCCTTGAGCGAGCCCAGGCCCCGCACGGCATAGAGCCGCTGCGCGGGATCCCTGTGCTTGAGCAGCGGCAGCAGCTTGCCCGCCTTCGGTGTCTCTCCCGCACAGACCACGCTGGCAGCCAGCAACGCCGCGACCGCGATCGCCGCTCGGCGCATCCGCACAATCCGTTCTGTCATCTTCCCAGCCCTTCGCCCCACGGTTGGCCCCCCTGAATTGCCCACGCCCGCGCTCACCACCGACGCATCCGCTGAAGCTGGCGGACGAGCCCCTCGATGCGCGGGGCGGCGTGGGCGAAGAACTTGCGGTACCCGGCACAGTAGTAATTCCGTCCGCTCGGCAGGCGGTCGCGTGGGCAGCCGCCGTTGCACATGGGGAAGAACTCGCATTCGCGGCACTCGGCGTCCACCTGGGCCTTGAGCTGGCCGAAGCCGGGCGGGCGCACGATCGTGTAGAACTCGTGCATGGGCCGCTCGCCGAGCTTGCCGAGCCGGTGCTCGGGCTGGACGTAGAAGTCGCAGGGGAAGACCTCGCCGCCGCGCTCGATACAGATATAGTCGCCGCACGTGGCCCGGAAGGTGCAGAGGTTCGGCTCGCCGTGGAGGAAGTAGTGGAGCAGGCAGTTGAAGATCCGCTCGTTCACCGCCCCCACGTCGCGGGCGATCCATCGGTCGAAGGCGGCGATCAGGAAGTCGCCCAACGCCTCGGGCAGGCAACTGAAGGGCGCGGGGGTGCCGTCGGGCAGGGTCTCGCGGCAGGGGATGAACTGAAGCTCGTTGAAGCCCTGGCCGACGAGCCACTCGTAGACCTCGGCGCCGTGGCGCATGTTCGCCTCGCTGACCACGGTGAGGATGTTGAACTCGGTGCCGTGGTCGCGCATGGCCTTGGCGGCGTCGAGGGTTTTCTGCCAGCTCTTGCCGCGGTACTTCTCGTGGAGCTTGCGCGGCCCGTCGATCGACAGGCCCACGAGGAAGTGGTACTGGGTCAGGAACTTCGCCCACTCGGCGTTGATGAGCAGGCCGTTGGTCTGAAGCGCGTTGCCCACCACCTGGCCGTCCTCGCCGTGGCGCTGCTCGGCCTCGACCACGGCCCTGAAGAAGTCGAGCCCGCAAAGGGTCGGCTCGCCCCCCTGCCACGCGAAGACGCTCTGCGGCATGCGGTAGGAGAGCAGCTCCTTGACCATCGCATCCATCGTCTCGACGGTCATCTGCCGGTCAGGATGGCCGGGCTCCCCGGCGAAGTAGCGGTCGGTCTCGTAGTAGAAGCAGTACTTGCAGCGCAGGTTGCACCGCGAGCCCGACGGCTTGATGAGGAGCTGGAACTGAAGCGGTGGAGCCTTCGCCATGGCCAATCCCGGATGCTGCCGCGCGCCCTGACCATCGCCCGCGACTCCCTATTGTACGCCGCTGGCGGTCGTAGGGCAACCGTGCGACGCACCCCGGCCACTGCCCCGACTGGTGGCCAGCAGCCTGCCCAGTCAGTACGCCGCGAGGCGGCGGATGCGGGGCGGGGCGACCGACTTGGTGACGCGGAGGCGGAGCTTCGCGACCTCGACGGGCTCGCACCGCTGGATGCGCTTGTGGCCGATGCTGGTGCCCCCGCAGAGCTGCTGCCACTGGCCGCCGGGCACCAGGCCCTCGACGACGTAGGCGCGGACCCGCTCGCCGTGGGCGATGTCCTCCATGATGACCGCGTGGTCGATGCGCTGGGGCTTGGGCAAGGCCAGCTCGACCTCCGTCCCCTCCCC
>CAZDNN010000486.1:0-5140 GCA_964506385.1 uncultured Planctomycetota bacterium | reverse complement strand
GCGCGCGACGCCGGAGGGGGCTTAGAGGGGCTCTATGGGCCTCGGCGTAACCTATGGCTGGCTCGAGACTTACGCGATCACGCCTTCCGGCGTCTTGTGAAATGTTTCACAAACTCGCCGCCCCGTGACGCTGCCCGGTCGGGGTCCGCCACCGCCGCCAGCCCCGTCAGGGGCGGTCGGCGGGCCGAGGATTGCGCGGGGACAGACCGAAACTGGGAGGCAGCGCCAGGCGGTTGCGCAGTCAGTCGCACGATGGTATCTTGGCGGGGTCACCTCTCGGTAAGCGCTGTTGGCGAGCCGCAGGAGCCTTCTGCGCACGCGGAACTTGCCAACGCGTACGGAAATCCACGTGGAATCCTGACAACGCAACTGCCTCTGTCAGCGCGGCCCCCCTTGACAGCGGGCCCCTACCGTGGTACACGAAGCGGTGTGCTGGGATGGCGTGAGGGCTGGAGCCACCCGTGTCCACAGACCCTGATCGCAGTGCACTTCCGTCGCTCGGCAGGCGCGTCGTGATGGGGATCGCGTCGCTCGCGGTCGCGGCGGCGCTGTGGCTGCCCTGCCTGCGGGTGCTCTTCCACGAGCCCACGGCGCAGCACTACTCAGCAGACGGGGTGCCGCCGAAGGCGCGGAAGATGGCTGCCTGGCACCTGCGGCTGTGGACGGACCCCGCGCTGCGGGAGCGCGAGGTCGCGACGATGCGCGGGAGCAACGCGGAGTGGGACTTCATGGGGCGCACCTTCCTCGTCCTCTCGCTTGGGAACCTGGCGCTGCGGGACCCCGCGACGACGCCGACCGCGCTGGAGGTGATGGACCGGATCATCGACGAGACGCTCCGGCTGGAGCGCCAGGAGGGCATGTTCCATTTCCTGATGCCGTACGCGCGGAGCGGCCGGTTCATCCAGCAGCCGGCGCGAAGCCAGTTCCTCGACGGCGAGATCGCCCTGATGCTCGCCGTGCGCCGCCTGGTGGAGGAGAAGGACGCATACAAGATCCCCATGACCGAGCGGGTCGGCGTGATGGTCGAGCGCATGCGGGCGAGCCCCACGATGTCCTCCGAGAGCTATCCCGACGAGTGCTGGACATTCTGCAACTCGATCAGCCTCGCGGCCATTCGCCTGGCCGACGTGCTCGACGGGACCGACCATGCCGCGTTCCTCCGCGCCTGGCTGGAGACCGCGAAGGAGAAGCTGGTGGACCCGCAGACGGGTCTGCTCGTCTCCGCGTTCACCCTCCGCGGCCAGCCGCTCCACGGGCCTGAGGGCACGACGATCTGGGCCGCGGCTCACTTCCTCCAGCTCATCGACCCGGCGTTCGCCGCCGACCAGTATCGCCGAGCGCGGCGGGAGCTGGGCCGCACGGCACTCGGCTTCGGCTACTCGCGGGAGTGGCCGAAGTCATGGCAAGGCTACTGGGACATCGACTCGGGACCCGTGGTGCCCATCCTGGAGGCGAGCGCCAGCGCCAGCGGCCTGGCGTGCGTCGGGGCGGGTGCGTTCGGCGACACCGACTACCTCGGCGATCTGATGGCATCGCTCCGCCTGGGCGCCTTCCCCGTCGAGCGGCGTGGGACGCTGAAGCTGGCCGCGAGCAACCAGGTGGGCGATGCGGTCGTGCTCTACGCCATGGTGCTCGGCCCTGCCTGGGAGAAAGCCGCAAGGGAGGCCCGATGACGGATGAGACGACCCAACCGTGGTGGCGGTCGATCCTGAGGCCGCGCTTCTTCACCCCACGAGGCTTCCGGATCGTCGCGGCCACGCTCGTGGTCGCGTTCCTGGCGTGTCACCTCGCGGGGCTGCGGAGCTACACCTGCGTGCTGTGCGGCCAGGCGCCGACGGGCGATCCCGCAGACGCCATGGCCTTCTCCCTCGGTGCCCTCTATCTGATGCTCTATGCCGGCTTCGTGGCCGTGGCGCCCATCCTCGCTCTGGCCTCCCTCATCTTCCAGGGCATCGACTGGGCCCTGTCACGACGGCGCCAGCAGTCATAGGCAACCTGGGCCGTGCCCCGATGGGCCGGCTCGGCGGGAGCCTCGCCCTCCCCTCGCTCACAGGGCGACAGGCAGGCCGTGGCTCTGGAGGTGCATCTTGACCTCGCGGACCGTGAGCTCGCCGAAGTGGAAGACGGAGGCGGCGAGGACCGCGGAGGCCTGCCCCTCGATGACGGCCTCCGAGAAATGCTCGAGCGTCCCGGCACCGCCTGATGCGGTCACGGGGATAACGACCGCCTCAGCCACGGCGCGGGTCATGTGGATGTCGAATCCGTCCTTCGTCCCGTCGGCATCCTTGCTGGTCAGGAGGATCTCCCCGGCACCCAGCTCCTCGACCTCCTGAGCCCATTCGATGAGGTCGCGGCCAGCGCGCTGCTGTCCGCCGCAGATGAGCACTTCGAGTCGCTCGTCGCTCGCCTCGCCGTCGATGGCGACGACGATGCGCTCGGAGCCGAAGGCGTCGGCGGCCTCGCGCACGAGGGAGGGGTTGCGCACGGCGGCCGTGTTGATCGAGACCTTCGCGGCGCCGAGGTCGAAGATCTCCTCCATATCCTGGAGGGAGCTGATGCCGCCTCCGACAGCAAAGGGCACGGAGGCCGCCTCGGCGACCCTGCGGATCCACTCCCGGCGGGTCTCGCGGCCCTCGGTGGTGGCCGTGATGTCGAGCATCACGAGCTCATCGGCGCCCTGCGCCGAGTAGGCGGCCGCCGCCTCGGCGGGATCGCCCGCGTCGCGAATGTCCACGAACTTCACGCCCTTGACCACCCGCCCCTCCTTCATGTCCAGGCACGGGATCACGCGGATCAGCTCCATCGCCCATCCTCCTTTCGCGACAGGGAATGCGGACACGTGGGCGAATCCTAGCGCGACAGGGGCCACCCCGTCAAGGCGAAGTCGCCTCCCCACCGCGGATGCGCTCCAGGGCCTCCAGGATCGGGCCGAGCTTCAGCGCGGTCTTGTAGACGATGACATCGGCGGGGATAGTGGCGTCCGGGCGCAGCGACCGCTCGGCGACGGCGATCAGGATGTTGTGGCGTCGGAAGCGGCTCAGCGTCGCGCGCTTGCTGGCCAGGTACTCCGGGGTCCAGAAGCCGACGATCTCGAAGAGTACCTCGGTGCCGTCCTCGTGGCGGAAGACGAAGTCGG
Source organism: uncultured Planctomycetota bacterium (assembly GCA_964506385.1). Classification (GTDB taxonomy): domain Bacteria; phylum Planctomycetota; class PUPC01; order DSUN01; family DSUN01; genus CAZDNN01. Next base: position 2,004 of record CAZDNN010000486.1, on the reverse strand, counting down.
GCACGAACGCGGTCTGGCCCTCGTGGACGATCTCGCCCTCGCGTTCGAGGCGCCAGCCGTCGCGCTCGGGGCCGAACTTGGCGGCGAACTTCTCCTCGAGGGTGGAATCGAACTCCCCAGGCGGCGGCAGATGGCTTCGCAGCCCGTCGCCACTCGTCAGTGCCAGCCGGGCGGTCCCGCCCCACGGCGTCTGCACCCGCGCCTGCATCCGCCAGCCCCGGCACGCCAGGAGCGCGGGCACGAACTTTGCGAACGCCACGCCGTAGCGGCGCGTCCGCCGCAGCGCCGACGCGGGGCCGGACAGCTCGATGCGATAGCGCGACGGGCCGAGCCGCAGGATCTCGTGCAGGAGACGGGCGAGTTTCGCGTATCGAATGATGGTCTTGAAGTCCGTCGTCGCCTCGACGGCCATCCGCTCGCAGCGGTAAAGGCACGCCTGCACCTGGGCAACGTTGTAGCGTCCCAACAGGGCATCGGCGTCGGGATAGCCCTCGAAGGCGCGCAGCCGCTGGAAGTCGATCACGTCGGCATAGAGATCCGCCTCGATGGCCGGCCACGGGCGCCCCAGGCGCTCGGCGATCCAGGCCTTGACCTGGGCCTCGCTCGACTCGAAGAGCTGGTCGCGCTGCTGAACGAGAGGATGGAACCGCGCGGCCAGCCCGAAGACACGCAGGCGCAGCTTCGCCGCCGCGCCTTTCGGGTCCGTGTCGAAGTCGCTGGCGTCGTCGAGGAGCTTGCAGAAGGCCTGGACCCGCCGCGACTCGCAGCCCGGCTCGTCCGCCAGGATGCCCTCGACCGCCCGGTGCAGCTCGCGGCGCGTCTTCCCCACGCCGGAGCGATAGGCGTCGAGCATCCTCGCCGCGTAGCCCACGTAGTGCGCGTGCGTGCGGCGGGTCAGACGATCGGGCATCGCCCTGCCGCGCTCATAGACGACGATGGCTTGTTCGCTCGTAAGCATCGCTGCGGCGCCTCTGGCGCGAGCGCTCGACCTCCCTGGTATTCTCGCAGACGACCTCGTAGAGGGTAGCGCGGGCCTCGCCGGTCCTGCGGAGGATCCGGCCGAGGCGCTGCTTGGCCTGCCGGGTCGAGGACTGCCCGCCGATGACCACCGCCACCTTCGCCGCCGGGATGTCTACCCCCTCGTCGAGCACCTGGTTGGCCACAATCACCGGGAAGCGCCCCTCGGCGAAGCCCTCGAGCACGGCAAGGCGCTCCCGCTTGCGCGAGTGGCTCAGCAGCGTCGGCACCAGGAAGCGCCGCGACACGTCCATCGCCATGGCATTCGAGCCGGCGAACACGATCACCCGCTCGCCTGCGTGCAGGCGGAACAGGTCTTCGAGCACCCGCAGCTTCTCGGCGGCGCGGTCCTCGATCGATTTCTTCCCGTAGTAGGCCTTTTGCGCACGACGCGCCTCGGGGTCATTGCCCGATTCGGCGCAGAGGGTGCGCCAGGTGTAGTCTGGGTCCTCCCTGCGGCGCTCGGCGATGAACGCGCGGACGAGGCGGCTCGCGGCGTCGTAACGCTTCTGCTCGTCGTCATCGAGGGCAACAGGGATCCGGACGATGTCGTAGTCGGCGAGGGTCTTGCCCTTGGCCTGGGGGATCTCCTGGCGGTAGACGACCGGGCCGATGAGCCGGTCGAGGTCGGCGTGCAGCCCGTCGGAACGCTCGGGGGTGGCCGTCAGGCCGAGCCGCAGGGGGGCAGCGCACATCAAGGCGGCCTCGCGGCGGCGCGGGCCGGGGAGATGGTGCTCCTCGTCGAAGACGACGAGGCCAAAGCGCGCGCCCAGCTCGGCCATGTGGATGTAGGCGCTGTCGTACGTGGTGACCGTGACCGGGCGGACGTCGTGGAGCGAGTCGCCGACGATGCCCGCATCGCAGCCGAGGCCGCGCAGGATGCGCCGGTGCCACTGGTACATCAGGTCGCGGATGGGCGCGACGACGAGCGTGGCGATGCTCGTCTGGCGCATGGCGGCCAGCGCGATCTCGGTCTTGCCGGTGCCG
>CAZDNN010000485.1:0-5146 GCA_964506385.1 uncultured Planctomycetota bacterium | reverse complement strand
CCTGGGCTTTCGCAGTACGCCCTTGCAGGGCTTCGGACAAGAGAGGGGCTGATCGTGGCATCGTCTGTTCTGTGGCGCTGTACGTGGCTGCAAAGGGGCCTCACTTCGCTGAAGTCCTGCCCCCCACGTGCCTCCGCCGACTGGGAGACTCCCCGACGCGGCCCGCAGGGCAGTCGGGCACCGTCACCAGCCATAAGGCCCTCGCGCGCCAGGCAAGGCAGCGGCGTCGGGCGAAGCCCGGCCACGCGGTCTTTTGTCGAAGGGCGAGGGAGAAGAGGCCGCTTTGCGGATGCGGCCAAGTGGTCGCACAGGTGGGGAAGACGACACCGGGACGCTGTCAGCGTCCGTCGCGGCGGATGCGCTGGAGCGTCTTGGTGATCTCGGCTTTGCGCGGGTGATTCGGGTCGAGCCGAAGCGCCTGAGCCAGCTCGTGAGCGGCGCTGGCACGCAGGTCCTGTGCCAGGTAGATCATGCCCAGGTGGTAGCGGGCCTGGGCACTGCCGGGGAGGGCCTCGACGGCCTGGCGCCCGTAGTCGGTGGCCCGCTCGTAACGCTTGGCCAGATGGTAGATCCAGGCGAGGGTGTCGCAGACGGCGCCGCGCCGCGCGGAGCCGGGCTTCGTGATGTCCAGCGCCTTTACCACCAGGCCCTCGGCCTGAGCCAGATCGCCGTAGTCAGCGTCGGTGGCGTAGATCCAGGCCAGGTTGTTGTAGGCGCTGGGGTGCTTCGGCGCCAGCTCGATGATCTCCTTGTAGACCGCGATGGCTTCCTTGGTCTTCTGGGTCTGGACCAAGGCGTTGCCGAGCGCAAGGCGGATGTCGAGCGCATCCGGGTTGCGCAGGAGGATGCGGCGGAACAACGGGATGGCTTCCCCGTGCTCCCCGCGCTCGACGTGCCGGTGAGCCAGGCGGCGGAGGGCCGGCTCGTAATCGACCTTGACCTTGAGGATGCGGCGGCAGAGGGCCATCTCGTCCAGCGTGCGGCCCAGCCGCGCGTTGACGTCGAGGGCCAGGACCAGGACTGCGAGATTGTCGGGGTGGTCTTTGAGGGCCTGCAAGTAGAGCGGAAGGGCGAGGCGGGACCAGCCGGCGACGCCGTAGAGCGCCGCCTCGTTGAGCGTTCTGGCCAGCGCGCGGGCCTCCGCTTTGTCGGCCCAGACAGCGTCCGCGAGCTTGAGCCAGCCGGCGCGGATCGCCTCGTCCATGGGGGCCTTCTTCAGCACGTCGGCGGCCTCGTGTGGCTGGCCGTCCGCGAGATAGGCACAGGCCAGGACGGTGACGGGCCCGCCGCTGTCCGCCTCGGCCTTGCGCGCCTCGGCGATCGCGGCGATGGCTGGGGCATACTGGCCCTGGAGCTGGAGGACGATGCCCTTGGCCAAGAGCAGCGGGGTGGTGGGTCCCTTGCGGAGCCCTTCCTCGACGTAGCGCGCCGCATCGTGGAGCTTGCGGCGGTGGACGCTCACGGCGGCCAGGTCGAGCGCCGTGCGGGCGGGGTCATCGGTGCGGAGGGCTTCGAGTTGGGCGCGCGCATTGTCCACCTGCCCGAGCTTCCGGTAGAAGCCAACCAGCGCGGCGCGGGCGCCGGGGTCCGGCTTCCGGCCGATGAGCGCGGTGAGGCGCTGGACGGCGCCGCTCTGGTCGCCGGCGGCGAACAGGGCGCGCGCGAGGCCGATGGTGGCCTCCGGGTGGTCCGGGTGAGCGTCGAGCACGGTCTGGTACTGCGCGACGGCGGCGTCGTGGCGGCCCTGCGCCAGCAGGATGGCGGCGAGCTCGAACCGCACGGACGGCGAGCCCGGCACGACGCTCACGGCGCGCTCGCACGCGGCCTGCGCGAGGTAGAGGCGCCCGCCGGCGCGATACGCGCGGGCGAGAGCCAGGAGCGCCGTCGCGTTCGTCGCGTCGGCGGACAGCACGTTCTTGAACTGCTCGATGGCCTTCGCGATCTCGCCGCGCTCCCGCAGCGCCTCGCCGAGGCCGAGGCCGGCATCTACATTCCCCGCATCGGTCGCGAGAGCCTGGCCGAAAAGCTCTGCGGCTCGACCATGGTCGCCACGGAGCAGGGCGAGCCGCCCGAGCGCGATGACCGGCAGGACGTCCCGCGCGGCACGGCGCACCTTCGCCAGGCGCTCGAGCACCGCCGTCGCCTCATCCAGCCGGCCTTGCGCGAGCCGGCACTGCGCCAGCAGGCCGAGGGCAGCAGCATGGTCCTCCTCGGCAGCCAACACCTTCTGAGCTTCGGCGGCGCAGGCCTCGTACTCAGCAGAGGCGAGCAGGTAGCTGGCAAGGGCGACCCGCGGCGCCGGATCGTCCGGCGCAAGGGCAACCGCCTGCTCGAACTGCGAGCGGGCGTCGTCGCTGCGGCCGAGCTGGCGATACAGCCGCCCCAGGCGGCTGCGGTGCAGCGGGACCTTCGGCTCCAGCCGGATCACCCGCTTGAGGATAGCGATCTCACGCTCCGGCCTGGCGCGCACGGGGCCTAAGCTCGCGAGCAGCAGATACGGGAAGGCACAGCCCGCCGCCACCTTGTCGAGGGCCGCGGCCTCCAGCTCCGCCTCGTCCAGCCAGCCGCGGCTGCCGAAGAGAATGACGCGGGTCAGCCCGTCGCCGATGGCCTTGCCCGTCTTGGCGTCGGTGACAAAGCGCTCGATCGTCGCGAGGTACCCGTCGCGAAGCAACTTCGGGATGTACCCGGCCTGGCGCAGGGCCAGCCGCGCCTGGTCCGCCTTACCCTGAGCGAGGTAGACGTTGATCGTCTGGAGGGCGAGCAGCGGGTTCTGCGCCCCCACCTTCTCCGCCTGCGCGAGCAGCGCCAGGGCGGCCACGTGCTCGCCCTGCAACTGCTGTGCGGCAGAGGCCCCGGCGAGCGAGGCCGCGCGCCTGATGTCGTGGTCGGCGGCCTGTTCGAAGAGTGCAGCCGCCTCCTTGTGATGGCCGAGGAACAGCTCGATCACGGCGGCCTCGTAGCCGGGCGCGTACTTCTGGTCCTGCTTGAGAGCCGTGGTGAGCTCGCTCACGGCCAGGGTCCAGTTCTTCTGCGCCAGGTACACCTCCTTGAGGAAGACGTGCGCGGCGAGAAGCTTGGGATCGAGCCTGAGAGCCAGCTTCGCGGCCTCGACGGCCTTCTTCTCATCGCCCTGCGCGCGGTGGAGCGCGGCAAGTCCGAGATACGCTCGCGCCTTCTCACCATCGATGGCGAACAGGTCGTTGAGGATGCGCCGCGCGTCGCCGAACTGCTTTCGCTCGACGTACAGGCTCGCGAGCTCATAGCGCGGCGCGGTCAGCGACTTGTCCTCCTCGATGCAGGCCAGGTACTGCTCGCAGGCGCGCTCGGGGTCGCCGAGCCGGCGGCAGACCCGCGCCAGGTGCATCCGCGCGCTGGGGTGACGGGCCTGAAGCTCGAGGACGCGCTCGAACTGGCGCCGTGCGCCATGGAGACGCCCGGCCCGCAGGTAGCTGAGCCCCAGCAGGAAATGCAGGTCCACGCTCTGCGGCTCGCGGCTCAGGCCCTCCAGGCAACGGGTGATGGCTTGCTCGACCCGGCCTTTCGACAACTCGATGCCGGCGAGCACCCTGGCGGCCCGCGGCAGGTTGGGCCGCAGCTCGACCATCTGCTTGTAGCACTCGAGCGCGCTGTCGCGGTCGTCCTTGTGCAGGTAGGCCACGCTCAGCAGGCGGAGGGCATCGAAGTTCTTGGGGGCGTAGTGAAGTGCCTCGCGCAGGGTGGCGATCGCGCCGTCGGGATAGCCGCGTTGGAGATGGGCGTTGGCCAGCAGCAGCCGCGCGGCAACGAGGTCTGGCTTCAGCATCACCACCGTGTTGAGCGTGTCAACGGCCTCGCGCAGCTTCTCCTTCACCAGGTAGCACTGGGCAAGGTACAGGTGAGCCAACGGGTGCCTGGGCAGGCCTGCCGCGGCACGCTGGAGGTCGGGCAGCGCGCGGTCGATGTCCCGCTGCCGCATGTAGACCATGCCGCGGACAAGGGCGGCCTGCGGGTTGGCCGGCGCGGCTGCCACGGCGGCGTCCGCGTCGGCGAGGGCCTTCGCCGGCTTGCCCATCGCCAGGTAGACCTGGGCACGCTGGAGCAGGGCGCGCTGGTCGCCGGGGCGCTCACCGAGGATCTGGGTGAGGATCTCCAGAGCGCCAGCGTGGTTCCCGCGCTTGCGGCGGATATCCACGAGGGTGAACTTGGGGTCGCGGAGCTTGGGGTTCACCGCCAGCACCTCAGCGCAGGCCTTTTCGGCGTCCTCGTAGCGCTTCTGGCGGACCAGGATGTCGATGCGGTCCAGGTGGGTCGAGACATCCCTGGGGTCGATAGCCAGCACGCGTCCGGCGTAGTCCAGCGCCTTGTCGAGCTGGCCCCGCTCCTTGGCGTGGCGGACCAGGAACTCGTAGCTCTCCTTCTGCTTCGGCTTCTGGAACAGGAGAGCCTCGGCCACCTCGTCCGCGCGGCGGAGCATCTCCTTGCGGTAGCGTGCCTCCCCGGTGGCGCGGTAGCGGCTGGCGACCTCGAGGTAGACGGAGCCGAGCTCGCGGTAGGCCTCCTCGTTGCGCGGGCTGAGCTCGGCCACGCGCTTGAGGTGGTCGGCCGCCTTGTCGAACTGGTCGGTCCGCGCGAAGGACTTCGCGAGCAGCAAATGCGCCGCAGCGTCGCGCTCGTTCGCACGCAGCGCCGCGCGCAGCTCCGCGATCGCCTTCTGGTACTTCCCCGTGTTGTAGTAGATGCGGCCGCGCCGCAGATTCGGATTCTCCCCAGCACACGCGGCCACCGCGCACAGCACGATCGCCACAGACAGCCAGGCGACCCGCAACGAACGATGCATGAGCCGACTCCCCAGTCGCGATGAAGATGGCCTGTGGGCAGGTGCGGGCGCACCTCCCCCGTCTATGGACCAGTACACCAGGTCCCGTCGGAAGTCAAGCCCCGAGCCTCGCCTGGGGGCCGGGTTCCAGGTTCCGGGTTCCGGGTTTCGGGGGTCGGAGAAGACGACCGCGCGGAAGTCCGCCCGGAACCTGAAACCTGAAACCGCTCTTCCCCCGCCATGAGTCCAGAAACCCTGCCGCGAGCGCGCACGCCGATGCACGGCAGCCCACGATCATGCCTATGGTGGCGCCGAGTGTGACGAAGGCGAGTATCCACCAGGCGGCGG
>CAZDNN010000484.1:0-5149 GCA_964506385.1 uncultured Planctomycetota bacterium | reverse complement strand
CACGGGCTGCTGGGCGAGGCTGCTGCCGAGTGGTCGAGATCGGGGCGCGTCGGTGGTCACCAGGCGCTGCGGCGGCGGGCCCACACTTCGCTGAAGTGTTAGCCTGCCGCGGCTTGTCGTGTGGTCATTGGCTGGGAGCGTGGCCCTGGCCGCTGCGGGCGTTGATCCGCGGCGGCGTTTCAGGTAGACTCTACTACGACGATGGAATATTTCGGCGGTCAAAGCATTGCCCGGGGCTTGCCGATGAGCTTGAGAGATGTCTGGCTGGTGAGGATGGCCTGTGTCGCGCTCGCGCTGCTTGGCTGCGCCGCGGCGTGGGCGGGGATGCCGCCGCTGCCTGTCGAGGTGGCGCCGGTGACGCGGGGGCCGGTGTTCACGGTCCTGCCGACGGTGGGGTCGGTGCGGGCGCTGCGTGAAGTCAGCGTGGGCTCGAAGCTCGCCGAGCGGGTGGCCGAGCTGTGTGTGGACGACGGGGATCCAGTGAAGAAGGGGCAGGTGATCTGCCGGCTCGACACGACGGAGCTCGTGCTGCGCATCCCAGAGGTGAAAGCCATGCTGGCGCGCGCCGAGGCGATCCTCGCAGATCGGGAGGCCGGGCTGCGCGAGAACGAGATCAAGCAGAAGGAGGCGGCTGTCGCCGAGGAGCGGTCGAAGGTCAAGAAGCTCAAGCTCGACGCGGACCGCGTCAAGCGGCTCTTCGCACAGGGGGTGGTGGCGGATGCCGAGCGCGACGCCGTGCTCGCGGAGTACGACACGGCGCTGGCCCGCCTGGCCGGGGCGGAGGCAGCGCTGGCGCTGGCCCGCGAGGGCGAACGCAAGCAGCTCATCGCCCAGGCCAGGGCCGACGTGGCGTACCAGGAGGCCCTGCTCGCCCTCGCCGTCCAGCGGGTGAAGGACTCGACCATCGTGTCGCCGGTAGACGGCTACGTGGTTGCCAAGCATGTGGAGGTTGGGGAGTGGACGCAGGTGGGTGGGACGGTGGTCGATCTGATCGACACGTCGGTCCTCCGGGTGCACACGCGGGTGACGGAGAAGCAGATTCGCCTGATCGGGGAGAAGCAGAAGGCGGAGGTGCGGCTGGACGCGCTGCCGGGCCGCAAGTTCACGGCGACGGTGCACCGCATCATCCCGCGGGCCGACGCTGCGTCGCGGAGCTTCCCAGTGCAGCTCACCCTGAGCGATCCGACGGGGCAGGTGCGTGCCGGGATGTTCGCGCGGGTGTCGTTCATCCTGGGCGCGCGGGAGAACGTGCTGCTGGTGCCCGAGGACGCCATCGTGCTGCGGGGCGGCCTTGCGATGGTCTTCAAGGCGACGCCCATGCCGATGCCGCCGCAGGGCGGCGCGCCGCCGGGCAGTAGTGGCGGCCCGCCGAAGGCTAAGGCCCCGCCGGGAGGCGCGGCGGGCGGGGCTCCGGGTGGGATGCCGCCGATGCCCGGCCCGATGATGTTGGCGCAGGCGGCGATCGTGACGACCGGCGCGCGGCAGGAGGGGAACATCGAGATCAAGGAGGTTGCGAGCGGCAGCCTGGACGCCGGCGACCTGGTGGTGGTCGTCGGAAGCGAGAACATGCGTCAGGGGGCCATGATGATCGTCGTCCGGGGCATGCCGAAGCAGGGCCAGGGAGGCCCGCCCCCAGCCAGCCCGACACCCGCCCCGCCGAGCGAGGCGCCGATTGAAGGCGCTCCCCGATGAGGCTCATCGACCTGTCCGTCCAGCGGCCGGTGACGGTGTGGGTGGGCGTCATCCTCATCGTGCTCTTCGGCGCCCTCGCGGCCTTGGACCTCCCGATCCAGATGCGCCCGACGGTGGATAAGCCCGAGATCCGCGTCGAGACCGACTACAAGCGCGCCGGCGTCGCGCCCCCTGAGGTCGAGCAGCAGGTGACCAACAAGATCGAGGAGCAGCTCGCCTCGGTCGAGGACATGAAGCGCCTGTCCAGCGTGTCCCGCGAGGGCCGCAGCGAGATCACCCTCGAGTTCGACTGGGGCGTTGACAAGAACATCATGCAGCTCAACGTCCAGAAGAAGCTCAACCAGGTTGAGGATCTGCCCGACGACGCCAAGGAGCCCGTGCTCAAGGCCGTCTCCTCGGACGAGGAGCAGCCGATCATGTGGGTCTTCGCCAGGCACAAGGAGGGCACCCCGCCGCTCGACCCGTTCGAGACCTACCGCTTCATCGACGAGAAGATCCGCGCGCGCTTCGAGCGGGTGCCGGGGGTCGGCGACATCTGGCTCTTCGGCGGCCCCGAGCGCGAGATCCGCATCGTGCTCGACTACGAGCGAATGAGCGCCTTCGGCATCACTATCAGCCAGGTGCGGCAGACCATCCAGCGGGAGAACCTCAATCTGCCCGGCGGCGCACTCGAGCGCGGCAAGCGCCGAGAGACGGCACGCACCGTCGGCCAGTTCCAGACCGTGGATGACATCGCCAACGTGATCGTCGCCTACCGCGACGGCCGGCCCATCTACATCCGCGACTTCGCAGAAGTCCAGGACACCTTCAAGGACCAGGTGGCCGCCGTCCGCCAGGGCGGCCATGACACCTGCGTGGTCGCCATCATCCGCCGCACCGGCACCAACACCCTCGAGGTGGTAAAGGCCGTCGAGGACGAGATCCAGCGGGTCAACACCGAGGTCCTTGCCAACCTGAACTTCGAGTTCGAGGTCCTCTACAAGGACTCGACCTACATCGAGGAATCGCTCCAGAACGTGGGCGTGAACCTGGGGATCGGCGCGGCGCTCGCCGTCCTCGTCCTGCTGGTGTTCCTTCGCAGCGCCCGATCGACGATCATCATCGCGTTCTCGATCCCCATCTCGATCGTCGCCACATTCATCTTCATCAAGGGCCTGGGCCGGACGCTGAACATCGTGTCGCTGGCGGGCCTGGGCTTCGCGGTGGGGATGGTGGTGGACAGCGCGATCGTGGTGCTCGAGAACTGCTTCCGCCACATGGAGGAGGGCGAGGACCGGGTGACGGCCGCGCGCAATGCAGGCCAGGAGGTCTGGGGCGCGGTCCTCGCATCCTCGCTCACCACCATGGCCGTGTTCCTGCCCATCGTCTTCCTCCAGGTCGAGGCGGGGCAGCTCTTCAAGGACATCGCAATCGCGGTGGCTTTCGCGGTGGGGGCGTCGATGGTGGTGTCGATCACGCTGATCCCGATGCTGTGCTCCCGGTGGCTCAAGGTGCCGCTCCGGGGCGCGGGCGTGTCGCGGGCGCGGCTGGCGGGGCGGCGGGCCCTCGACCTCGTCATGTTCGGCTGGTTCGGCCGGCTCGTGGGCCGCGCGATCGACAGGCTGACGCGGGTGGTGCTGCGCTTCTCTCTGCTCAAGCTCGCCGTGGTCCTCGCGATCCTCATCCCGTGTGGCCTCGTGTTCGCCTACGTCTACTCCTCGCCGCAATGGGACCTCGACTACCTGCCTGCGGGCAACCGCAACTTCATCTTCGGCCTGGTGTTCACCCCGCCGGGGAGCAACATGGCCTACGTCAAGCAGCGGTGCTACCAGATCGAGGACGTGGTGAGGCGCTTCCCAGAGGTGCATCGCTACTTCACCGTCGGGCTGGTAGGCTTCCGCGACAACTCGTTCATGGGCGTCCAGGCCCACCCGGAGTTCCGCGACCAGATGGACGCGCTGCGCGACAAGCTCTCCGGCGCGCTCTTCACGAGCATCCCGGGCCTGAAGTTCCCGCCCGGCATCGTCCTGTTCAAGATGCCGGTGTTCCGCGAGGCCATGGGCGGCAAGAGCGTGGAGGTCAACCTCACAGGCAACGAGATGGCGGAGCTGGCCACCTACTCCGAGGAGATCCTGGGCCGGCTCCAGCCCATCCCCGGGCAGACGCCCCTTGTCGAGGGCGTCGAGATGGTCTACAGCACACTCGACGTGGGCAACCCCGAGCGGTGGGTCGTCCCCGACCGCCAGCGGTGCGCCGACCTGGGGTTCAACGTCAGCGACATCGCCGAGCTCATCGGCACCCTCGTCGGTGGCTTGATCGTGGACACCTATAAGGAGGGCGGCGACGAGTACGACATCACCCTCGTCGGCCCCGACGCCCAGATCCGCAGCGAGGAGGACCTCGAGAACTTCATCCTCCAGACAGCCAGCGGCGACCAGGTGACCCTCCGCGACGTCGCCGACGTCGTCTACACCGTCGGCCCCACAAAGGTCGAGCACATCGACCAGGACCGCTCGGTCACCGTCAGCGTCCAGGTGCGGCCTGATGTCCCGCTCCAGAGCGTAGTCGATGGCCTCAACACGGAGATCGTCGCGCCGCTGCGCAAGCGCATGCCCTCGGGCTACACGGTGTCGCTCTACGGCACGGCCGACAAGCTGGCCGAGACCAAGGCGGCGCTCGCGCCCTCATTCATCCTCGCCGTGCTCATCGTCTTCCTGCTCATGGCCTCGCTGTTCGAGTCCTTCGTCTATCCCTTCGTCATCATGTTCACCGTGCCGCTCTCGTGGGCGGGGGCGTACGTCGGCATCTTCGCGATCACCCGCGCGCACCACGCCCTGGCGGCGATCGACGCGCCCTTCGTGCCGGGGCTCCCGGAGTACAACGTCCTCACACTGCTCGGCTTCGTGATCCTCACGGGCGTCGTCGTGAACAACGCGATCCTGATCGTCCACCAGTCGCTCAACCTGATCCGCGGCGGCTCGCCGCAGCGCGAGGCCATTCGCCAGGCCGTGCGGCAGCGGGTCCGCCCGATCTTCATGAGCACGATCACCAGCGTGCTGGGCATGCTGCCCCTCGCCATCGGCGCGGGCTCGGGTGCCGAGCTCTACAACGGCATCGGCGCAGCCGTGGTCGGCGGCCTCGCCCTCTCCGCCGTCTTCACCCTGGTCCTGACCCCCGCCGCCTTCTCCCTCTTCCTCGACTTCCGTCGAGGCGTCCGCCGCGTCCTCCGCCTCGCACCTGCCCCCGACGACGCCGTCTCCATCGCGCCCTGACCCCCCCAGCCGACGCGGCATCATCCGGCGCTCGCCGTAGCGAAGAGGGCTGGCCCTGTTGGGCAACGCCAGTCCCACGGCTCACGCCGTGGGCAGTGATCTCTCGCCCCCGCGGGGCTGGCGAGCCGCCGGCGCCATAGGCGGTTGCGACGTCAGGTTTCCACCCCGATGCCCGTACGCCCTGATAGGTCGCCCAGTGACGATAA
>CAZDNN010000483.1:0-5163 GCA_964506385.1 uncultured Planctomycetota bacterium | reverse complement strand
GCGGTGGCGCAGCCAGATCGTCCAATGGCGCTGTTGCCACTCATCGATGGCGGCGTAGCCGACGTCGTGGCCCGCTCGCTCGCTCTCGAAGTACCTATGCTCCTCGGCGGCGCGCACCGCCGTCTGGAACAGGCTCTTGGTCTCCACGTTCCGATCCTCCAGGGCCGGGCGCGCGGCCCGAAGACCCGCACGCAGTCCGAATGGACTTCTGCCACGGGCTGCTAGATGGCGTCGAGGAGGGCAAGCATCATCTCCAGATTGCGCACGGCGGCCTCACCGTCCACGAGGGGCGGGCCCTCGCCGCGGACCGCCGCACAGAAACGCTCGATGGACGTTTTCATGAAGTCGTCGCAGGTAGCCTCACGGTCGCCCAGGCGCACGGTGCCGCGGTAGGCCCCCTGGGCGTCGGGCCTGGTGCCCACGTCGGCGACCTGGCCGTCCACCCCAAACCGCCTCGGGAAGGGGGCCTCGGCCAGCTTCGCGACGCGCATCCAGACGTGGCACGTGGCGTCGCCCGTTGCCACGTCGAACTCCACTTCGCTCTCTTCTTCCTCTATTGTGCCTCGGGCACTGCCCGCGCGCAAGACCGCGTCGGGGATCAGGCCGAGCAGCATGCTGAGGGTGTGGGGCATCAGGTCGAGCCAGATGCCGCGCCACCGCGGCCCGGGCGTCTTGAGCTTCGAGGTCATCTCGGCCGCGAATCGCGAGGGGCAGGCGGGCAGCCCGCCTGCGAGCCGGCGGTAGGGCTCCACGGCCGCCGCGTACTGGGTGTTGACCGCCAGGACAAGACCCCGCTCCCGGGCCGCCGCGACCAGGCGCCTGGCTTCGGCCGCCACGTCTGCCGTCGGCGCATCGGGGCGCAGGATGAACGGCTTCTCGCACAGCACCGAGCACCCAGCGCCGATGGCCGCGCGGACATGGCCGGCGTGCAGCGCCGGCGGCGTGCACACGCTCACCGCGTCGGGCTCTTCGGCGGTCAGCAGGTCATCGAGGGAGGTATAGCCGCGGCCCTGGAAGGGGAAGGCATCGCGCAGCGCCGCGGCCGTGGCTTCGACGCTCGTGGGCGACGAGCCGAGGAACGCCACCACGTCGCAGCCCAGGGCGTCGAACCACCGGGCGTGGTGGCGGCCAAAGCCTGATGCTCCCAGCACGGCCACTCGCAGAGACACCTCGCCGGCTCCTGGCATGCAGGTCGCGAGGATGGCGTAATCGACACGGGCGAGCGGCCCGCAGGCAGCTCTCTCCGCTCTCGTGGCTCGAGCAGCGCCTCCCCCGGGAAGGCCCTTGAGGCGCCCGCAGGCATCTATTTCAGAGCCGACAGCACCAGCACAACTGCCGCCACGCCAGCGATGACGCCGAGCATGGCGGCAAGGCACAGCAGGCTGTCCAGAACAATGGCGCGCAGGCCCCGCTTGCGCGTCGCGGCATAGGCCACTGCCACAACCACGCACAGCACCAGCCCCACGATGTACCGCAGCAGCGGCTCGCTCATCCGCTCTCGTCCTGCGCCTTGTCGGCCAGATAGTACGCGTCGGCCATGACCAGCACGTTGAACGCCGCCGACACCAGGGTCATCGTCAGCCCCAGATCGGCGAGTTGTGACGGGATCGGCTGCGACCCCAGCACGTGGCTGGCGATCGCCGCCGCGAGGGTCAGGGGGCCGTCGAAGATCTGGAGCAGGAACGCCCACTTGTGGCCTACCACCGACACCGTGGCCAGCCCGCCGAGCGCCAGCCCGCCTGCGTAGATCCCGATCACCGTCCACCCGTACAGCACGGCACGGCCACGGCGCGCAATATACCAGTGCCCGGCTCCAGGCAGCAGCCAGGACAGCAGCAACGTCCGACCAGGGTCCTTGGCCATCGGCATCTCGGCAGAGCCACTCCATTTCGAGGTCGCAACACTCTACCGTACCGTTGGGGCGGAGTCAACCGCATGATGCTGCGGGATGCCGCTCGCGGTTGACTCGCGGCGCGGCGGCATGCTATACTCCCGGCCCTGTCGGGGACGCAGATTCTGGCGAAGCGGAGCGGCTCGGTCATGCGCACCAGATCAGTGCTCATCCTCCTGGGTTCCCTCGTGCTGGCCGTCGGCGGGTGCGGGGGCCGTGCGACGCGGAACATCGAGAAGCTGCTGGCCGACCTGGGCAGCGACTCCGAGCGCAAGCAGGCGCGCGCCGAGCGCCATCTGGCTGAGCACGGTCGCGCCGCCATCAAGCCCCTCAGCGCCATCGTCACAGGCGAGGATGTCGAGGAGCTCGAGCTCAGCGGCGACTGGGAGAAGCTCCGCGTCCCCGCCGCGCGCGCCCTCGGCCTGATGGCTGCCAGAGCGTCCCTCGCCCGCTCCGAGGCCGAGCTTGCTGCCGAGCCGCTCCTCGAGGTTCTGGGCAAGACGGACCATCCTGAGCTGCGCCTGGAAGCCGCCAAGGCTCTCGGCCACTTCACCCAGCTCACCACCCCCGTCAATGACCTCATCCTGCTGTTCCGAGAGAGCGACGCCGACCTCGCCGAGGCGGCACGCCAGTCACTCGTCCGCAACGCGCTCCACGCCATCTACCGTCTGAAGCTCGCGGACGAGCCTGTGGCTGCCACCGCTGCCAAGAAGGACCTGGCCCGCCTGCTCGGGCGTCTTGGCAGCACCGACGACGACATTCGCCTCGACACTGTCCGCGAGCTTGCCGCCTCAGGGGAGCCCCGTGCGGCCGTCCTGCTCCTCCATCGGCTTGGCGAGGATGAGAGCGGCGACGTGCGGTACGCCGCGCTCCGCTACTGCCAGTCCGTCGCCGAGGCCGACCCTGAGAGCGATTTCGCCGCCAGGCTCTACGCGCAGCTCGCCAGCTCCTTCACCAAGGACAACGACAGCCGTGTCGTCCTGGTAGCGGCACAGCTCCTGAGCGCGCGCCAGCCCGATCTGGTCGGCAAGTTCAACGAGCGGGTCGCACGGACGACCGAGCTTGTCGTCAACAAGCTCCTCCAGGACGCCGCGAGCCGCCAGTACGACGCCGGCGCGCGCGCCGACGCCATCAACGCCCTCGCGCGCGCGCCCAGCGAGGAGCGCGACGAGCTGCTCGCACGGCTCGTGGACCGCGACTCGGGCGAGGCCGCCCGCATCCGCCGCGCCGCCGCCAGTGTCCTCGCGGCCTCCAACTCCTCCAGCGCGGCAGACGCCCTCGGGAAGGCGATGGGCGACGACGACAGCATCGTGCGGCTCGTCGCCGCGACCGCGCTGGGCCGCGGCGGCAGTACAGAGGCCGTGGCATACCTCGTCGAGCTCCTGAGCCACGAGGAGGTCAAGATACGCGCCCCCGCCGCCGATGCCCTGGGCACCCTGGGCATTACGGCCTTGCCCGTGCTCGTCAAACAGCTCGAGGACTCCCTCGCCTACGCCGCGGAACTTGCCCAGTGGGAGAAGCCCCTGCGCGAGCTCCAGCGCAAGGCGGACCTCACGGCCGAGGAGCAGGACCGCGTCGCTGAGCTCGAGAACGCCATTCGACAGTACCGCCAGCAGCATCCGGGACGGCGCGAGAAGCACATTGCCTGGGGCCTGGTCACGGGCCTGGGCCGCATCGCTGGGGCGGTTGCGAAGGAGAATCCCGCGGCGCTAGCCCAGGTCGTCGAGGCCGCCACTGACGTGGTCGTCAAGGCCAGCACATGCCACTACGCGGACGTGCGGCGCGTCGCGGCCAACGCTCTTGCGCGCTTCCCTGGCGAGGAGAGCGTGGCCGCCCTGATCGACGCGCTGGCCGACCCCGACGACTCCGTGCGCTGGTATGCGGCCACCGCCCTCGAAAGACACGGCCAGGCCGCCGTCCCTGCGCTCGTCCAGGCGCTCCAGGACGATAGCACCACGGCCATCGCCGCCCGGAGTCTGGGCCGCATCGGGGATGCTGACACCCTCGAGCCAATGCTGGCGCACCTGCCCCGAGGCACTGGTGACGCCCGCGTCGCGCTGGTCTGGGGCATTGGTGAGCTGCTGCGCCGGCACCCCGAGTCAACACACGCCCCCGCCGCGCGCGAGGCGCTCCGCAAGACCAGCCAACTCCCCGACGACCCCGAAGCCGCGCGCCTCGCCCGCTACGCCCTCAGCAAGGCCGCCGCACCCAAGTAGTCCCCACCCCGTGCAACCCTCCCCGAGCGCACGCGGCGCACACCAGCGCTATGGAGACTCGCAGAACCAATGTCTTACCCGCGCAGTTGCCACCACGCTGGCACCCGCCCCTGCCGCACCCATCCACCGGCCATGTGGCCCCCGACCCATGGCCCCCTGCCTTCTCCGCCCATGGGGCGAGTGGGCCGCCTGATTCCCCCGCACGCGCCCCCGACCGGCAATGACAGGGAGATGTCCCTGATGGCTTGAGTTCCGTGAGGCCGCCGCTCCGTGCGGCTGCGGACGCCGGCACGCGTCGCCCTGGCCGCCCTCCGCGTTCTGCCAAGGAAATGCTCTCGTTCTGGGGCAAGGGATGCGGCTGGGCAAGCGGCGAAGACGCCGCCTTCGCCTTCGGCGCTCCGCGCGCTGCGGCTCAGCAAGACATGGGAGGAACAGGACACGATCGTGCCGTTCCGGGGCGCCGGCCCGACATGCTGATTCCTCAACTGCCTGGGTGAGCCGCAGGCCGAAGGCGGAGGCGAGGGCCGGGGAGCCCGAGAAACCTATCGGAGAGCCGCGCCCTACATGCAGTCCCCAGCCCGGCTCCGGGCACCACCCATTGGCGTCAACGAGGGTGAGAACTCCCTAAGTGCCTGGACATTCTGATTTTCTGCGAAAAAGGGCTTGACACGTGCGCGGACGGACTATATCCTGTGAGGGACAAATTGGGGAAGATCGGGGAAGATTGGGGCAAGCCAGCTCGTGCTCTTCGAGAAGTTCACTCATTCCCTTGACCGTGAAGGCCGCCTGGCCCTCCCTGCGCGCCTGCGCGATCTGTTGGGCGACGACCTAAAGCGTGGCTTGGTGCTCACTTGCGGAGCGGAGACGTGTCTCGTCGCCTACACGCAGGAGCGGTTCGGCGTCCTCTTGGGGCAGTTGGAGGGGGAAGCCATCAAAGAGGCGGAGTTGGCCATCAGCGCCCAGTGTCACCGCGTGCCCACGCGAGACGGACACCTGGAAGCCGTCTCGGTGAAGCTGGGGCGCAGGGCGAGCCGCGAGGAGGTGGTGGAGGCGCTG
>CAZDNN010000482.1:0-5211 GCA_964506385.1 uncultured Planctomycetota bacterium | reverse complement strand
TTGCCGCATTTGCGCAAATGGCATGATGGCGGACCCCCGCCGCGCGCCCGCAGGAGGACGGGCCGGTCACAGCGCCGGGGCGGGTCGCCTGCCCCACGACTGTGGGCAGTGTGGCGTGGTGACGCGTGCACCGCGCGCGGGCTATTTTCGGATTCGCGCAAATCCGGCAATAGCCGACCCCGCCGACCCCCGCATGACCTGCTCGCCGGGGCCGCTCAACGGAACCAGGACGCGCCGCATCCGCAGCCGCGCGAGGGAAGGGCAGACCGGCGATCCGCCACGGCGCGGGGGTGCCGCACGCCCTGGCGCGACTGCGCACGGCCACCGCGTAGCGAACCACGCCGATCGTCCGCAGGAGAACGGGACGGTCACGAAGCCGCTGCGAGATGCCTCCCGCACCACTCCGGGCAGCGCGTGGCGACGATGCGTGCATGGTGCAGGGGCGATTCTCCGCATTTGCGCAGATCACGAAATACTCGAGGCCGCCGATCAATGCGCGACCCGCTCGGCGCGGCGCCCCACGGGGCTGAGAGGCGCCGGAAGCGCAGCCGCGCGAGGGAAGGGCAGACCGGTAGTCGGTGCACGGCGCGAGGATGCCGTGCGCACAAGCGCGACTGAGCACAGGAGGGGCCGGCCCCCGCAGAGCCAGAGCGGGCCGCCTGCCCCACGACTGCGGGCAGCGTGGCGCGGTGACGCCTGCGCCGCACGGGGGCTATTTTCGGATTTGCGCAATTGCGCAAATCCGGAAGTACTCGACCCCGCCGATGGCCGCACGACCCGCTCGCCGAGCCGGGTCGGCGGGAGGCGCGCCCTCCCCGTACGGCGAAGGACGAGGGGCTTGAGCAGGGGCGGGCGGCATGGTAGGATCGTGCCGTGTCGCAAGCAGCGGCTATCCCCGACGCGGAGCATGCGATGAAGAGACTGGCTGCGTTCGTGCTGGTCGGTCTGGGCCTGGTCGCGGCGTGCCGGGCGCCTCAGGAGCGAGGGCCGACGTTCGTGGTGACGACGTGGGATGGGAAGTCTCTGGCCGGCCCTGTGGCCGCGACGCCGGAGGCGGTGACCGTGGGGCGACGGACCTTGCCGCGGGAGGCCGTGCGGCTGATCAGCCAACGCGCGAGCCGGAAGGACACGAAGGCGCGGCCCGAGGGCTTCGAGCCGCTGACTGACGAGCAGCTCACACAGTACCGCCAGCGGGCCGCAGCCGCCGCCGAGAAGTACCGCGGCGCCGAGTCCATCCTGTGCTTGGACCGCGGCCAGGACTCGCTGATGGCGGACGGCAGCCGCGTCTATCGCTACCACGCGGTCGTCGCGGTGCTGAAGGACGAGGGCCGCAAGGTGGCGGACCTGACGCTGGGGTTCCGCGAGGGCCGGAGCCGGAGCCGCGTGTTCTTCGCCCGCTCGATCGCGCCCGACGGCACGGCGCAGTGGCTCGACGTGGCGACGATGAAGGTGTCGGTCCCGTCGCAGTCCGAGCAGTTCCTCGATACGCGCCGGCGGGTGCTCAGCGGCCGCATTCCCGGCGTCGCCGTCGGGTCGCTCGTCGAGTTCGCCTACGAGTACGAGAACTACAATCCCGAAGTCCCAGACCATTTCTTTCCGTCCTGGTTCTTCCAGGGCGAGGAGGCTGTGCTCGATTCGGTGGTGGATGTGCGGGTGCCGAAGGGCAAGCGGCTGAACTGGACGAGCCGGAACGTGCCGGAGGCGGCGCGGGAGCCGAAGCGCTCGACGGACGGCGAGCTCGATGTCTACCGCTGGGCGATGCGCGACATGCCGCCCATCGACCCGGAGCCGCTGATGCCGGACAGGGCGGATGTGTCGGCGGCGGTGCACTGCTCGCTGTTTTTCGACTGGAAGGCGCTCCACGAGCGCACGGGCCGCTTCCAGCGCGAGCGCATCGAGCTGACCCCTGAGATCGAGGCGCTGGCGAAGCGGATCGTCGGCGATGCGAAGACCGACGACGAGAAGCTCGCCGCCATCTACCACTGGACCCAGCGCAACGTGAACTATCTGTCCATCAAAGGCTCCCTCGCCAGCGGCTGGACGGGGCACCCGGCCTCCGAGACGCTCAAGAACGGCTACGGCGACTGCACCGACAAGGCCATCGTGCTGGCGAGCCTGGCCGGAGCGGTCGGGATCAAGAGCTATCCGGCCATTGTCAAGACGAACGACGAGGCAGCCGCTATCACGGATATCCCTGTCCCAGACGCCAACCACTGCATCTCGCTGGTCTATCCCGACGGCAAGCCGCGGTTCATCGACTCGACGGCGAGCAACTACCGCTACCCGTACTTCCGTGACGACGATCACGGCGTCAAGGCCATCATCCATGTCACGGGCGAGATCCTCGACGTGCCAGTGCCCCCGCCGTCGGACAACATGCGGGTGAGCACGCAGACGCTGACGCTGAGGCCCGACGGCGGCGCGGAGGGCGTCGATCGCAATGCCTACAACGGCAGCTACGAGGCCCGCGTCCGCGGCTTCTGGCGGCGCGTCCCGCCCCGGATGCGGGGCGCTTACATGCAGCAGTACCTCCAGCGCCGGGTGCCGGGCGCCGCGTGCACGGGCTTCGAGCTCGGCGAGCTCGATGACCTCAGCAAGCAGCTTACGATGGAGGTCCGCTACCGCGTCCCACGCCTCGCGACCAGGACGAAAGACCTCTACATCGTGTCGCTGCCTGGCTTCGCCCGCGAGTTCCCCGAGGCCGCGCTCGCGACCCGCACGTACGCCATCGAGCGACGCACGACCGAGGAGTATCGCAACACCATCACCGTCACCTGCCCGGCGGGCTACGGCCTCGTGGGCCTGCCCGAGCCGCTCGTGCTCCACGGCAAGCACCTGTGGTATGAGGGCAAGGTCGCAGCCTCGCCCGACGGCAAGACGCTGACCGTCAGCGAGACCTTCAAAGTCCTCACCCGCATCGTGCCGGCTGCCGACTACGCGGCGTACCGGGCCAACGCCACCCGCATCGCCGGCTGGACGCGGCGCAAGCTGGTCTTCCGCCAGCGCAGCGGCGCGTCGGGTAGCTGAGCCGCCGCCACTGTAGGAACGCTCCGAATGGCAGAGCATCGCCGATTGCCGATTGCCGATTGCCGGTTCCGCTCCGTCATCGCGGCTTGCGTGGCCATCGCGCTGGCGGCGGCGCAGACCATCCCCGCCGGCGAGGCGATCTATCTGAACAGCGGGGAGGAGTATCGCGGCACCCTCGAGCGCATCGCCGGCGGCAAGGTCGTGGCCCGCATCGCCGGCGAGGAGCGCAGCTTCGACCTGGCGAACATCCAGCGCATCGAGTTCCAGCGTCGCCGCCGCTTCGACGACGTGGCGAAGGCCGCCGACCTTCCCGACCTCCCCGTCTTCAGGGCCATCGCCCCGAAGACCGCCGACCTCCGCAGGCGCTTCCCACAGGCCGGCCACGTCGTCCTCTACGACTCGACCCGCGTCCGCCTCATGGCGAAGGGCCGCTACGCGGTCGACCGGGTCCGCGCCTGGCGCATCCTCCACGAGCGCGCCGCCAACTCCGCGAAGCGGTCCCTCGTCTACCTCCGCGGCCGCCAGGCCGTCGAGATCCTCTACGGCCTCACTGTCGCGCCCGACGGCGCCGTCACCCGCCTCTCCGACTCCGCGATGAAGGACGAGGCCCTCTACGCCACCCAGCCCGCCTACGACTACCAGCGTCGCCTCCGCTTCTCCCTCCGCGGCCCCGTCCCCGGCGCCACCCTCGTCGAGGCCACCCGCCTGACCGGCACCGCGACCCTGCTCGTCCCCCTCGTGCTCGACGAGACGCTCCACGGCACCGAGCCCGCCCTCTACCGCGAGGTGCGTCTCGTCCGCGACGCCGCCACCGTGGGCCAGCCGAGCGTCGCCGCACTCAACGGCCTCACCGAGGCCAAAGACGGCGTCTGGTCGGTCCGGAACACCCCGCAGATCTTCCCAGAGCCGCTGATGCCGCCCCTGGCGGCCTTCAGCCCCCGCCTCGTCATCGCCTGGCCGAAGGCGACGTGGGCCGACATCGCCCGCGCCTTCGCCAGGCGTGCCGGCGGCGACGCCCGCCTGCGCCGCGACGGCTCGCCCGCCCAGCTCTTCGACTTCGTCCGCACCCAGGTACGCATCGAAGACGTGCCTCTCGACGCCCTCCCCGAAGGCCCCGCGAAGCCATCCGCCGTCCTCCAGCGCGGCTACGGCACCGAGATCGAGCGGGCGCTGCTCCTCGCCGCGCTGCTCCGCGGCGCAGGCTGCCAGGCCGAGACAGCCCTGGTCTGCGAACGCAACGGCGGCCCCCTCGTCGAGCGCGTGCCCCACCTCAACGCCTTTAGCCGCGCCGTGGTGAAGATGACAGACCCCAAGGGCGTCGTCACCTGGCTCCAGGCCGACCACGCCGACCGCGGCTTCGGCGAGCTCGACCCCGCCGTCCAGCACGCCCACGGCATCAGCCTGACCACGGGCCAGCTCCTCACCGTCCCCGCCGCAGACGCCGACTCCGAGCGGCGCTCGCTGGACGTCGAGCTGGCGCCCGACGGCAGCGCCAAGGTCACCGACGTCACCCTGCTCCGCGGCAGCTACGCCCACGCCTGCCGCAACCTGCGCCAACTCACCGAGGCGCAGCTCGCCAAGTGGGCCATTCGCTTCGTCGGCCGCCAGCGCACCGGCGTCCACCTCCTTAGCTTCGAGCACAGCGACTTCGCCAAGGCCAACGCCGAGGAGCGCCTCACCCTCGTCTACCGCGTCCCCGCACTCGCCGACGCAGCGGGGGACTTCATTGTGCTGCGCCTGCCGAACGCCGAGGAATCGGCGTCCGACGTCGGCCGCAGCGAGCGCCAGTACGACCTGTTCTGGCAGGGCACCGAGCATGAGGAGCTGGAGGCCGTCGTGCGTGCGCCCGCGGGCTACAAGGTCTACGCCATCGGCGAGGGCGTCGCGGCGAAGGGCGACGGCTGGTCGGTCGCCGCCGGCTTCGAGGCCGACCCGGCGGAGGCCGGGGTCGTCCGCTTCCGCGGCGTCTGGCAGCGCACGGCCCTCACCGCGCCCAAGACCGCCTACCCCGCCTACCGCACCGCATGCATCCGCCGCAGCCTCCTCCGCAACGAGGTCATCGTCTTCGTCAAAGAGTGACCCACCACAGGCCTGCGTCGCCTCGGCGTCGCGGTACTCCTCCGGATACCTCACCGGCCCGCCGCCCTCACGCCACCACACGGCCCAGTGCCTCGCCATATGGCA
>CAZDNN010000481.1:0-5213 GCA_964506385.1 uncultured Planctomycetota bacterium | reverse complement strand
AGGGTGACCTCGTCGCGGTCGAAGACGAAGTACGGCGTGCCGTTCTCGCTGGCGACCTGGCAGGCGTATTCGAGGATCTCGAGCTGGTCGCGCTCGGCGAAGGTGTCGGCGTTGATGTGGAGGTCGCACTTGGGGAAGGCGAAGACGTGGCCGTGCTGGTCGCCCTCGCGCCACACGTCGAGCATGGCGCGGGCGAACATCCCGGCGGTCTCCGCGTAGTCCCCGTACGTCCGGCCCGTGTACTTCCCGCCAGGGCCGACGGCCGGGATGTCCCGCAGGTAGCGTGGCACGCCGGTGTGGATGTTGAAGTCGAGGAACAGGGTCTGGCCGCCGCGGGAGAAGGCGCTCTGGGAGCCCGAGAAGATGAGGTGCTGCGCCTCCTGCTGCATCTCGCCGTAGCTCATTCCCTCGAGGTAGGGTGCGTAGAGGATGTTGATGTAGCCCACGCCCAGTGCGCCGGCGTAGTAGGCCTGCATCGAGGCGAGGAAGGTGTTGAGGTGGCCGGTGAGGGTCCTGGCGTGGCGTGCGGGGGCGGACGAGGTGTCGAGGTTGTTGAGGGTCAGGCCGTACATCTTGATGTATTCGAGGGAGTGCGAGGAGCAGTAGACCCGCGTGGGGTAGCCGAGGTCGTGGAGGTGGACGCGGCCGCACAGGTGGGCGTCGGCGACGTCGCGGGAGAAGACTTCCTGGAGGGCGTACTGCTTGAGCGTGGTCTCGGCGATGGCGAGGTTGATGGCCTCGGGGTTGTTGGCGGCGATGTTGCTGTTTTCTTTGGGCTTGGCGTAGATGAGGATGTCGAGGTCGTACTTGGGGACGCCGATGGTGCGCTGGGCCTCGAGCGAGGCGGTCATGCCGCGCTCGAAGAGCTCGTTGTCCACCAGCTCGCGGACGAGGGCGGTGCTGATGCGGGTGAAGCCTGCGTCGAAGACCTTGCGCTCGACGGCGCGCGCGATCTCGTAGGCCGTCTCGGGATCGAGGTCCGCCTCATCGACCAGGGCGTCGGCGATGCGGCGGCGGTCCCAGGGCAGCAGCTCGTCCTGGGAGCCTTGCTCGACCAGAAGGGCGATGTCGGTGCTCTGGACGGTCTTGCGCACCCGCTTGCGGACCCTGATGGCCGCGCGGCGGCGGGCGCGCCGCTCACGATAGAGGATGTAGGCCTTTGCGGTCTTGGCGTGGCCCGTCTCGATGAGCACCCTCTCGACCACATCCTGGATGTCTTCGATCCCCGGCGGGCCGTCCTCGAACTCCCGTTCGAGGAAGATGCTGACGACGCTGGCGAGCTCGTCGGCGAGTTGGCGGTCCTCGCCGCCGACGGCCTGTGCGGCCTTGAAGATGGCGTCGGCGATCTTGCTTTCGTCGAAGGGGACCTCGCGGCCGTCGCGCTTGATGACGGTCTTAGTCGTTGCCATGGGCGGTGTCCTTCCTCTCCAGCATCGGGCGCAACTCGTCGAGGAATTGCTCGATGTCCTTGAACTCACGATAGACCGAGGCGAATCGCACGTAGGCCACCTGGTCGAGTGTCCGCAGCTTCCGCATCACCATCTCGCCGATCTGCCGCGAGGTCACCTCGCGGTCGGCGATGTCGGCCAGCTCTCGCTCGATCTCCTCCACCACCCGCTCGATCGCCTCGCTGGACACAGGGCGCTTCTCGCACGCCTTCGTGATCCCTTCGACGATCTTCCGGCGCTCGAAGGCCTCGCGCGTCCCGTCCTTCTTGATAACACGCAACGGGATCTCTTCGATCCGCTCGTACGTGGTGTACCGCCGACCGCATTCCAGGCACTCGCGGCGCCGGCGAATCACCGCGCCCGACTCTGCCCCGCGCGAATCGACGACCTTGTCGTTATCCGTCTTGCAGAAAGGACATCGCATGGCCTCAACTCCAGCTTCATCTGGCGAGAACTGTCCGTAGTGCCCTCCCACAGGCACTGCAACCAGACAGACGACTCCGCAGGAACATCAACGAAGCCTATGGGACGGGGATAGGTGTCTCGAGCCCTTCTCCGCCTTTGCCCGACCGCCCGCGGGGCTTCACGGGGGGAACGACTAAACCCCATCATGTGGCGTCCGCCTGGCCGACGAGCCCAATATCTAGGGGTGTGCGGCACAACCATCCGCGAGCGCGTCTGCGCTTCTTCCCTGGCTGTGTGCCTTGCACGGTCCTCTATTGGTGTCGGCCCGGGGGCCGTTTGGCGGGCGGTGCCCAGGTCACCCGAGTGGCGTGCCCGGTATACTGCATCTTGGGGCTTCCACACCTCTCAGGCGCGCCCGATTGTAGCTGCCAAACGATTCCGTGTCAACCTCGATTTTCCAACGACTCGAACATTTTCCGGTGTTTTTCTCGCGCCCACGCCCTCTTGCGCCTGCGCGCGCCAGATCGATCCGAGTTGATCTACCTGGGAGCGCGTCGCGCGTCAGCCCACCACGATGTTCACCAGACGCGTAGGCACGACGATGACGCGGCGGACGGTCTTCCCCTGAATGTGGCTCCGGACCCTCTCGTCGGCGAGGGCGGCTTGCTCGAGCGCGGTGGGGTCGATGTCGGCGTCCACCGTGATCCGCGAGCGGAGCTTCCCGTTGATCTGGATGGGGATGTCGATCTCTTCTGCCCTCGCCGCCGCCTCGTCCACCGCGGGCCAGGGAGCCCTGAAGATGCTGGGCGCGTAGCCCAGCCGCTCCCACAGCTCCTCACAGATGTGGGGAGCGAACGGGGCGAGGCACTGCACGGCGAGGCGACACGCCTCCTTCACCACCGCGGGGTTCGCAGCGGCGTCGCCGTGGTCGCGGAGCGTATTGGTCAGTTCCATTATGCCAGCGATGGCCGTGTTGAAGCGGAAGGGCGGCTCGAATGCCTCGCTGACGCGGCGGAGCGTCTGGTGGGCCTTCCGCCGCAACGTCTTCGCATCGCCGTTGAGATCGCCCTCGATCGCCTCAGGCGCGTCGGCGACCCGCCCTGCCCAGCCGACCACCTGGTCCCAGAAGCGGTTGAGGAAGCGGTGGACGCCAATCACGCCCTGGTCGCTGTACTCGATGTCCTGGTCGGCGGGGCCGACGAACAGGATGTAGGTATGGACGGTGTCGGCACCGTACTGCGCGAAGAGCTCGTCGGGCGCGACGCCGTTGAGCTTGCTCTTCGACATCTTGGCCATCTCGACCTCGACCGGCTGGCCGTCGCTCTTGCGGACGAGGGTCTCCACATCCACGTCGTCCACTGGCACCCAGACCCGTTCGAGGAGGAGAGGGGCGCCGTCGCTGCGCCGGGTGGCCGAGCCGTCAGCGGCCTTCGCCACCTCGCCAGGCGGTACGGGCTCCTTGCCCTCGGCCGTGAGGTAGTAGTCGGCGCGGTAGGCGTTCGTGCAGACCATGCCCTGGCAGAAGAGCCGCTCGAAGGGCTCGTCGAAGTCGATGAGCCCGAGATCGTGGAGCACCATGGTGAAGAAGCGGGCGTAAATCAGGTGCATCGTCGCGTGCTCGATCCCGCCCGTGTACTGGTGCACGGGATGCCACGCCTTGCAGAGCGCCCGGTCGAAGGCACACTCCTCGTTCCGCGGCGTGACGTAGCGAAGGAAGTACCACGAGCTGTCCACAAACGTGTCCATCGTGTCCGTCTCGCGCCGCGCCGGGCCGCCGCACTTCGGGCACGCGGCCCGCACGAAGCTCTCGCACGTCGTCAGCGGCGACTCGCCCGTGTGGCTGAACTCGACGTCCGGCGGCAGGAGCACCGGGAGTTGCTCCTCGGGCACTGGCACCTCGCCGCAGGCCTCGCAGTAGATGATCGGGATGGGGGCGCCCCAGTAGCGCTGGCGCGAGACCAGCCAGTCGCGGAGGCGGTAGTTGACCGTGAAGTCGCCCCGCTTCTGGTCCTTCACGTACTGGGTCATCGCTCGCTTGGCCTCGTCGTTGGGCATGCCGTCGAAGGGGCCGGAGTTGACCTGCACCCCTGGCTCGACGTATGCCTCGGTCATGGTCTCGGGGTCGAGCTCCTCGCCCTCGGGCTGGATGACGACCTTGATTGGGATGCCGTAGGCCCTGGCGAACATGAAGTCGCGCTGGTCGTGGGCGGGGACGCCCATGACGGCGCCCGTGCCGTACTCCATCAAGGCGTAGTTGACGATGAAGATCTCGGCCTTCGACCCATCGAAGGGGTTGAGGACGTAGTGGCCGGTCGGGATGCCCTCCTTCTCGCTCTCCTCGCTGGTGCGCTCGATGGCAGACACGTTCCGCATCCGGCGGACCGTCGCCATGGCCTGCTCGCGCTCGGGACGCGTCGCCAGCAACGGCTCGACGAAGGGGTGCTCGGGCGGGATGGCCATGAAGGTCACCCCGTAGGTCGTGTCGGGACGGGTGGTGAAGACGCTCAGGGTCTCGCCGTCCACGCTGGTGCCGGGTGCCGAGACCTCGAAGTCGAGCCGCGAGCCCTCCGACCGCCCGATCCAGGCCTGCTGCATCTTGATCACGCGGTCCGGCCACTTCCCCACGAGCTTCTCGTGCCCGTCGAGCAGCCGCTGCGCGTACTTCGACATCGCGAGGAACCACTGCTTCAGGTCCTGCTGCTCGACGACGGTGCCGCAGCGCTCGCACCCGCCGTCGTGCACCTGCTCGTTCGCCAGCACCGTCTGGCAACTCGGACACCAGTTCACCGGAGCCTGCTTCCTGTAGGCCAGCCCCGCCTTGTAGAACTGGAGGAAGAGCCACTGAGTCCAGCGGTAGTAGCCCGGATGTGATGTGGCGATCTCGCGCCGCCAGTCGTAGCCCCACCCCGCGCGGGTCATCTGCTGCCGCATCTGATCGATGTTCCGCCGCGTCCAGTCCGCAGGGTTGACCCCGGCCTTGATCGCCGCGTTCTCGGCAGGCAGGCCGAAGCTGTCCCACCCCATCGGGCTCAGGACGTTCTCCCCCTGCATGAGGTGGAAGCGCGCCAGGGCGTCGCCGATGGAATAGTTGATGACGTGCCCCATGTGGAGCACCCCGCTGGGGTACGGATACATGGTCAGGCAGTAGTATAGGGGCCGCGAGGTATCGGCCACGTCGCACTCGAACAGACCGCTCTCCCGCCAGCGGGCCTGCCACTTGGGCTCGATCTCGTCAAACGGGTACACGCGCCGCGCCTTGGCCATAGTCCTCTCCGTTCCCCGAAATGCAGGCAGAAGAGGGGATTATAACAGCCGTGCAGCAGCGAAGCAAGGTGTCGGCAGCCTTCGAGTCTGACCTCG
>CAZDNN010000480.1:0-5217 GCA_964506385.1 uncultured Planctomycetota bacterium | reverse complement strand
ACAGAATCCGAGGACGAGGACGACGACGAGGACGATTGAAGACATAAGCCGGTCTGCCGCTATCAGCAGCCATACTCGGGTTCCGACCGGCTGGCCCTGCCGCCGATGGGCCGCTCGACGTGCCCAGGGAGCGCTGGCGGCCAAGGAGGTGATGCGTGGTGTCGCAGGGACCGCTGACTGACTTGCTCGTGCTCGACGTCACCCGCGTGCTCGCCGGGCCGTTCGCAGGGATGGTGCTGGCCGACCTGGGTGCCGAGGTGGTCAAGATCGAGCGGCCCGGCGGCGGCGACGACGCGCGGGCCTTCGGACCCTTTCGCAACGGCGTGAGCGCGTACTTCGCCAGCGTGAATCGCGGGAAGAAAAGCCTGACGCTGGACCTCAAGGCGCCCGCGGGCCGCGACATCTTCCTGCGGCTCGCCGAGCAGGCCGACGTGGTGCTCGAGAACTTCCGGCCCGGAGTGATGGACCGCCTGGGCCTTGGCTGCGGGCAGCTTCGCGAACGCAACCCACGGCTCGTCTACGCCGCGTGCTCGGGCTTCGGCCAGACGGGGCCGTACCGCGACCGGCCCGCCTACGACGCCGTGATCCAGGCGATGGGCGGCATCATGAGCATCACCGGCGAGGAGGGCGGCCCGCCGGTGCGCGTCGGCGCATCCATCGCCGACATCACCGCCGCGCTCTACACCGTCATCGGCATCCTCGGCGCCCTCCACGCCCGCGAGCGCACCGGCGAAGGGCAGCTCGTGGACGTGGCGATGCTCGACTGCCAGGTAGGCATCCTCGAGAACGCCATCGCCCGCTACTTCGCCAGCGGCGAGGCCCCCGGGCGGCTGGGCACCCGCCATCCGAGCATCACCCCCTTCCAGGCCTTCGACACGGCGGACGGCCAGCTCGTCGTCGCCATAGGCAACGACCGCCTGTGGGAGCAGTTCTGCCGCCTCGTCGGACGTGAGGAGTTGGCCACCGACGAGCGGTTCGCCACCAACGCCCTCCGCACCGAGCACTACCGCGAGCTGCTGCCCCTGCTCGAGGGCATCTTCCGCGCCCACCCGACGGACTGGTGGCTGGCCGCGCTGGAGGGCGCGGGCATCCCCTCCGGCCCCATCAACACCATTGACCGCCTGGCCGAGGACCCGCAGGTGGCGGCCCGCGGCATGCTCCAGGAGGTGGAGGACCCCGCCGCCGGCCTCCTGCGCATGGCCGGAGTGCCCATCAAGCTCTCGGCCACACCCGGCGCCATCGCCGGCCCCGCTCCCGCCCTCGGCGAGCACACCGACGCCATCCTTAGCGCCCGCCTCGACCTCGACGAAGCCACCATCCTGCGGCTTCGCCGCGATGGCGTCCTCTAATCCCGTCGCCCGACTGGCGAACGCCGTCCCCTTGTCCCCAACCCCGCAGGCACGCCGTGCTGCCCACATCGGGCCGCCCTCTGCTATCCTGCTCCTCGCGGCGCGGCCTCTGCCCGCGGCAAGCGAGGATCGGCGCGCTGGCGAACAGCCACGACGCACCGCACGATAGCGCATGCGTGCTGGCATGGCCGGATACGTTGGGGAGCTAGAATTGCAGAGTTGACCAACTCTGCAATTCTAGCTCCCGTGCGCCAGCGTCGTTGCGTGGGCGGGGGAACTGGAGTGCCTGGTCGGGAACAGGGCGGAGCTCTGCGGAGCCCCCAGTGCTTGAGGCATCCCATGTTCCACGGGCTCACGAGGGAACGGCGACCGTGGGAGAGGCTGCTGGGAGGGGCAAGCTGAAATTGCAGAGTTGGTCAACTCTGCAATTCTCGGTCCCGTGCGCCAGCGTCGTTGCGTCACGCCCGGCGGATCGCTCGATGGCTGTTCCACCGCCGATCCAGATGGGGCAGAAGCACCTTGTCTGTGGTCCGGCTTCCCGCAATGGGGTTCGCTGTGCGTCCTATCTTCCCGTGAACGGGGCTCACGGTGACTGCACCGTGTCGCCTGCGATCGAGATTCTGACCCAGGGCATGCGGGGCGCTTGACAGGAGGCGGCGGCAGCTTACACTGGGGGCCGACGGCGACAGGCAGCGCGATCGTGGAGGAGCACGGTGGCCGACCATACGACGGAGCCGACGCCGATCCTGGCCTTCGAGGGCGTCTCGAAGAGCTTCTCGGGCGTCAAGGCGCTGCGCGATGTGTCGTTCGGCGTCCGGGAGGGCGAGGTCCATGCCCTCGTGGGTGAGAACGGGGCGGGGAAGACGACGCTGATCAAGATCGTCGCCGGGGCGCTGCGGCCGGACCGCGGGACCGTGAGGCTCTGGGGTCAGCCGGCCGCGTTCCACACCCCGTCGCAGTCGCAGGCGGCCGGGATCAGTGTGATCCACCAGGAGCTGAATCTCCTGCCGCTGATGAGCGTCGCGGAAAACCTGTTCCTCGGCCGCGAGCCGCGACGGGCGGGGCTGCCGCTGCTCCACTGGGGGCGGTTCCGCGCCATGGCCCGCGAGGCGCTGGCGAGGGTGGGGCTCGATCTCGATCCCGACGTGCGGGTCGATCGGCTGAGCATCGCGGAGAAACAGCTCGTCGAGATCGCCAAGGCGCTCACCCTCGATGCTCAGGTGATCCTGATGGACGAGCCGTCGGCGACCCTCACGGACCGCGAGCTGGGGCGGTTGTTCGCCATCATCCGCGACCTGAAGGGCCGGGGGGTCAGCGTCCTGTACATCTCGCACCGCCTCGAAGAGGTCTTCGCGATCGCCGACCGGGTGACGGTGCTGCGCGACGGCGCGTGGATCGCGACGCGGCCGGTCGGGGAGTTGGACCGCCGCGAGCTGATCCGCATGATGGTCGGTCGCGAGGTCGAAGAGGAGTTTCCCCCCCGCCGCGCGACGATCGGCGGCGAGCTGCTGCGGGTCGAGGGTCTGTGCGCGGGCGAGCGGCTGCGCGACGCGAGCTTCACGCTCCATCGGGGCGAGGTGCTGGGCCTGGCGGGCCTCGTGGGCGCAGGGAGGACGGAGTTGGCGCGAGCCATCTTCGGCGCGGACCCTCGCGATTCGGGCACGATCTACCTCGAGGGCCAGCCGGTCCGGATCCGCTCGTGCGCGCAGGCCATCCGCCACGGCCTGGCGCTGCTGACCGAGGATCGCAAGGAGCAAGGACTCCACCTCGATCTCGGCCTGCACCAGAACATCTCGCTGGTGAACCTGCGGGAGCTTGTGCGGCTCGGGCTGCTCCGCCTCGGCGAGGAGCGGCGGGTCGCCGACGGCTATGTCCGCGACCTCGACATCCGCACTCCCAGCGCCGCGCAGCGGGTGCGGAACCTCAGCGGGGGGAACCAGCAGAAGGTGGTGCTCGCGAAGTGGCTGTTCTCCGAGGCCCGGATCTTGCTGTTCGACGAGCCGACCCGCGGGATCGACGTCGGGGCGAAGTACGAGATTTACCTGCTCATCAACCGCCTGGCTGAGCAGGGCCTCGGCGTGCTCCTCATCTCGAGCGAGCTGCCCGAGCTCATCGGCCTGTGCGACCGCATCCTCGTCATGTCCGAGGGCCGCATCGTTGGGGAGGTCGTTGGGGGCGAGATGACACAGGAGCGTGTGATGGAGCTGGCGACCAGCGGCCGGCGTAGCGCGTGAAGCCCCCCCCACTGGATGCTGCCGACTGCCTGCTTCGTAGCACTTCAGCCGGCTCAATAGTTACCCTACTTCTTCTTCTCGTCCTTGGTCTTGATCTGGAGTTGGTCGAGCTTGTTCAGCTCCTCGTAGAGTTGGAAGAGCGCTTTCTTGGCCTGGACGCGGTTGGCGGCGACCTTGGAGTCGCGGGCGACGCTGCGGAGGATGGTCTCGGCCTTCTCGTAGAGCTTGGCGGTGCGGGCGGCCTGGGCGCAGGCGAGGAGGGTGCGCTCGCGCTCGGCGGGGGACTTGGCGAGGGAGGCGGCGCGCTCGTACTCGGCGATGCCCTCCTTGGCGTGGCCGAGGCGGACGAGCAGGCTGGCGAGGCGGGTGGCGGCGTAGACGTTGTCCGGGCTGTCGGCGGCGATCTTGCGTGCCCAGGCGACGGCCTTCTCCTTGTCGCCGGCGGCGGCGTGGAGCTGGCTGATGCGCTCGCAGTAGTACGCGCGGTTCTGAGCGTCCTTGGCCAGCAGCTTCTCGTAGACGGCGATGGCGTCGGCGTGGCGATTGGCGTTCTGGAGTGCCGCGGCGAGGCGTCGGAGGGTGGCGGGCTCGGGCCTGGCCTCGGCGAGCTTGGCGAGGGCGTCGAGCGCCTTGGCGGGGTCGCGCTTGACGGAGGAGTAGGCGATGGCCAGCAGATCGATGGCCTCGATGTCCTTGGGGTTGGCGGCGACGCGCTTCTCGGTGTCGGCGAGGACCTGGTCGAGCTTCTTCATCCGCTTGTAGAGGAGGAGGAGCTTGCGGAGGGCGGCGGAGCGCTCGAACTCGTGCTCGGCGCTGGCGGCGGCCTCCTTATAGGCGGCCTCGGCAGCGGCGAGGTCGTCGCTCTGCTCGGCGATCTGCGCGAGGAGCATGCGGTAGCGGGCCTTGGTGGCCCGGCTCCCGGAGGCCTGGATGGCCTCGCGGAGCAGCGGCAGGGCCGCCTCGTGCTTCTTTTGTGCCACATAGAGCTCGGCCAGTGCCCCCGCGTAGCCGGCGCGGCGGGTCTTGTCGGTCTCGAGCTCCAGGGCCTTCTGGTAGAGGCGCACGGCCTCGTCGAGCTGGCGGTAGGAGTGATTGACCCTGGCGAGTTCGGCGTAATAGCTGGCCGGCAGCGGCTTGGCCGCGGGCTCGGCAGGCTTCGGCGGCTTCGGGGCGACCGCCTCGGCAGCGGGCGCGACCAGAGCCCCCAGAACAACCCCCAGGCAGACTATCGACACATGCAGCGCTCGCGTCATCGCGCGTCCCTCCTGTGGAATGGACCATCTCTGCATGAATCCTCTTGTAAGTGTAGACCGACTGGCGGATTCAGTCAAGGAGCCGGACCCGGCATCCTGGCGTTGAGCGGAGCCGGACCCGTTCCCCGCCTCCGATGCCAGGGGCCTGGCCGTCGCGGGCTTGCCTGCCCGGTGCCGTGGGGCTGCGGCGAGGGTGACCGGAGGAGCGTTACGGACTTCAACAACTCCGTAATGCTAGCTCCCGGTCGTCTCGGTCCGATCCGAGATCGTGACTCCGATTCCCAAGGGGCGGCCGTTACGAGGGTGCCTGCCCGGTGGCATGGGGCTGCGGCGAGGGTGACCGAAGGAGCGTTACGGACTTCAACAACTCCGTAACGTTAG
>CAZDNN010000479.1:0-5223 GCA_964506385.1 uncultured Planctomycetota bacterium | reverse complement strand
GCCCGAAGACCCGCACGCAGTCCGAACGGACTTCTGCCACGGGCTGCTAGCGCCGCTTCTTCTTGCTCTTCTTCCTGCCCTTCCTCTTCGTGTTCCCCTTGGGCTTGTGGATGGTCTGGGTCATGGGCACGGGTCGGAAGCGCGGCGCGAGCCCGGAGCTGAGCCAGCCGGTGGGGTAGCGGTGCTGTCCCTTCGGCGCCTCGTCATCAGGGAGGGCAGGCCTCGCCTCATCAAAGGGATAGACCACGCGGCCGGACGTGCTCGTCCCGTAGCCGTCGGGGCGGTACGCCGTGTAGTTCGCATGGGCTGGCGCCCTGGGGTCCATCACCTCCGGCGTCATCCGCAGGCAGCCCATCGGCGCCGCGGCGAGGCAGGCGAGCAGGATCGTCCTCAGCACGCTCACATCCCCCAGCTATCCGGCCCGTCGGAGGACCATCGCTCCTATGGATGATAGCAGACGCCGCCCCGTATCGCAATGCTTCCTGAGCCGCCGACCGCAATGGCCGGCGCCCTGGGGCACGGCCCAGCTCGCGGCTCGTGGCCTGGCGTCCGCGCCCACAACGGATGGGGGAGGCCCCGTGACGCGAGCGTCGCGCACTGCCTGACACCATCCTAGTGCAGCAGCCTGAAGGCGGCGAAGCCGGCGATGAGGAGGAGGACGAAGAGGATGGTGAGCAGGTTGAAGTAGCGGTCGATGAAGCGGCGGACCGGCCTGCCGAAGGCGTAGATCAGGCCGCCCACCAGGAAGAAGCGGGCGGAGCGCCCGACGATCGAGGTGAGGACGAAGGCCAGGAAGTTGAGGTGCGCGAGGCCGCTGACGCTGGAGAAGACGATGTAGGGCACTGGGGTGAACGCGGCGATGAAAACGACCCAGACGCCGTAGCGCTCGTACCAGGCCTGAGCGAGGTGGTACTTGTCGGTCATCAGGTAGGCGTTCTGGCCAACGGCGAGCTCGGCCTGCTGGGTCTGCTCGATCTCGTACGCGCGGTCGCCGACGGGCGGCGAGCCCGCGGGCGGGTCGGCATGGAGGCGGTAGCGGTCGTACGTCGCTTCCTCGCCATCCTCGGTGGCGACCGTGATCGCGTCGCCGTCGATGCGGCGGACGATGACCGTCTTCGCCTCGGGCGTCAGGAAGTGGAGTTGCCTCAGGAGCGGCGCGCCGACGGGCTGCCAGAGGGCGAAGCCGATGAGATACCCGACGCAGCCGCCGAGGACCGAGCACACCGAGCACACCAGGCTGTAGCGGAAGGCCCGCTTGGGCTTGCCCATGGCCAGGGCCATGAGGAGCGGGTCCACGGGGATCGGCAGCCACGACGCCTCGCAGATCGCGAGGAGCGCGAGCGCGGGAGTGCCGTAGGGCGTATGCGCCCAGTGCAGCACCCAGTCGTAGATGCGGCGGTGCACGTGCCAGCAGGAGACCTTGGGTTGGGGAGGGGCCTCAGGGGTGGGAGTGTCTGTGGAGTTCGTCACGTGGCCTCGTTCCTCACCAGGGACCGCTGGAGCGTGATGCGTGATACGTGATGCGTGATCGGAGGAAGAGCAGACAGCCCCCTCTTCCCGACTCACGCATCACGTATCACGCATCACGAACGCTTCCTCCTGTCACATCCGCTCGGGGGCCTCGATGCCAAGCAGTGCCAGGCCATTCGCCAGCACAGTCTGCGTCGCCCGGATCAGCTCCAGCCGGGCCGCGAACAGGCCGGGGGTGTCGGCCTGAAGGACAGGGTTGTCGTGGTAGAAGGAAGCGAAGGCTCGGGCGACCTCGAGGACGTGGCCGGCGAGGCGCGCCGGGTTGCAGCTTTCGGCGGCGTCGCGGATCGCGCGAGGATAGGCCATCAGGAGCAGGCCGAGGGCGGTTTCGCTGTCGTTGCCAAGCTGCGCGAAGTCGGGCGCCGCTAGGTCCTCGCCGGCGGCCTTGCGCACGATGCCGCAGATGCGGGTGTGCGCGTACTGCACGTAGGGGCCTGTGTCGCCCTCGAAGGAGACCGATGCCTCTGGGTCGTAGTGGATGTCCTTCTCGAGGGTGACGTTGAGGACGAAGAACTTGAGGGCCCCGAGCGCGATCTGGCGGCGGCGGACCGCCAGCTCGTCGTCGGGGATGTCGGGGTGCTTGTCGCGGACAGCCTGAGCGCTGAGGGCTTCGAGCTCGTCGAGGAGGTCGTCGGCATCAACGACCCTGCCCTCGCGGCTCTTCATCTTGCCCCCGGGCAGGTAGACCATGCCGTAGGAGATGTGGCGGCAGCGCTCGGCCCACGGGTAGCCTAGCCGGCGGAGGATGGTGAAGAGGACCTGGAAATGGTAGTTCTGCTCGGAGCCGACGACATAGAAGAGGCGGTCGGGGTCGAGCTCCTCGACGCGGCGGACGGCGGTGCCGAGGTCCTGTGTCATGTAGACCGAGGTGCCGTCGCGTCGGAGGAGGATCTTGGTGTCGAGGCCGCCGGCAGTGAGGTCGATCTGGACGGCGCCGTCGGCCAGGCGCGTGCACAGGCCGCGTTCGAGGGCGTCGAGGACGATGGCGCGGCCGTGCAGATAGGTCTCGCTCTCGTGGTAGACGCGGTCGAAGGCCACGCCGAGGCGGCGGTAGGTCCCCTCGAAGCCGTCGTAGACCCAGCCGTTCATGGTGCGCCAGAGCGCGACCGTCTCGGGGTCGCCCTGCTCCCAGGCACGCAGCATGGCCTGGGCCGCACTGCCGAGCTCGCTCTCCTCGTTGAAGAACCGCTCGCGGCGCGCCTTCTCGTCGTCGTCGTCGCCGAGTGGATCAGGGTAGCGGCCGCGATACTCCTCCGCGAAGGCTTGCTCGAAGCGGACGTACCAGTGGCCGACGAAGTGGTCGCCCTTCATGCCCGCAGTCTCGGGCGTGGCGCCTTCGCCCCAACGCTGGTAGGCGAGCATGGACTTGCAGATGTGGATGCCGCGGTCGTTGATCAGATTGACCTTCACGACCTCGTGACCTGCGGCTTCGAGGATGGCGGCGAGGGCCATGCCGATCAGGTTGTTGCGGATGTGCCCCAGGTGCTGCGGCTTATTGGTGTTCGGCGACGAGAATTCGAGCGCGATGCGGTCCCCCGAGCCCTGGGGGGCGCGGCCGTAGCTCTCCCCTGCGTCCTGGATCTCGCGGCAGAGCGCGGCCAGGAAGGCCCCGCGGTCGAGGAACACGTTGAGATAGGGCCCGACGGCCCGCGCCTCGCGGAAGGGCGCCGGCAGGACGATCGCCTCGGCCAGACGCGCGGCGATCTCCTTCGGCGACCGGCGGAGAGCCTTCGCCAGCGGGAAGCAGCCGAAGCCCAGATCGCCCACGTCGAAGCTCGGGGTGGCGGCGAACTGCACGTCAGCGCCGCCCATGTCCGCACCGTCGAAGGCCGCGGCCACAGCGTCGGCCAGCGCGGCGCGGAAGGCGTCGAGAATGTCCCGTTCGAGCACAGCGTCCACTCCTGATGGATTCGGAGCCATTATCCCCAAGCGCGGCGTCTTTGCAAGGTCGGGACAGCCGCGCGCTCACGTTGCCGTCTCTCGCCAGCCATGATATAGTGGCTGGCTGTCGATGGACGTCGGGCCGCTACGGGCGAGGGCCATGAGGGATCGCTTCCGCACGCTTCATGTTGTGCTCCACGCGCTGGGCTCGCTCCTTCTCGCGCTCAGCGGGACCCTCCTGATCCCGCTTCTCGTCGCAGTCGCGGGCGGGGAGTTGGCTCGGGGATGGGCGACGTTCCTCGCGTTCGCCGTGCCCGCAGCGCTGGCCCTGGCGGGAGGGCTGGTGTGCCTGAAGGTGTTCCGGGGCAGGACGCCGAACGGCGTGCAGGCGATGCTGTTGTGCAGCCTGGCGTGGCTGGCCTTCTCGGCCATCGGGGCCATTCCGTTCGCCATCGGCATCGGGGCGAGCTACCTCGACGGCTACTTCGAGACGATGAGCGGGTTCACCACCACCGGCATCACGATGTTCACGGGCCTCGACGCGATGCCGAAGAGCATTCTCTTCTGGCGGAGCCTGACCCAGTGGGTGGGCGGCCTGGGGATTCTGACCTTCTTCCTGGCCATCACACGCCACGGGGCGGCGGCCCATCGGCTGTTCGGCGCGGAGAGCCACAAGATCGCGTCGGGCCGGCCCGTGCCGGGGCTGATGAACACGGTGAAGGTGCTCTGGGGCATCTACGGCCTGTTCACGGGCCTGGTCATCATCGGGCTTGTGCTGGCCGGCTCGTCGGCCTTCGACGCCGTGTGCCACAGCTTCACGTGCCTCTCGACGGGCGGCTTCTCGCCGTACGACGCTAGCATCGAGCACTACCGCATCATCGGCCATCCGCACTACATCTGGATCGAGTATGTCATCGTCCTCGGAATGATGGCGGGGGGCGTGAACTTCCTGGTCCATCACGGGGTGCTGCGAGGCAACGTCAGGCGGCTGTGGGACAACACGGAGATGCGGCTCTGGTGGTCGCTCATCGCGGGGTTCGTGGCCCTCATCATCGCCGAGCGTCTGCTCAAGGCGTGGCCGCAAGGGTGGTTCGCGGCGGACGGTCGCCTGCTGGGGCGGGTGGAGCGCGAGTTCCGCCTCACCCTCTTCCAGGTCGTCTCGATTCTCACGACCACGGGGTTCGGGACGCGGGACATCGCATCGGGGTGGTTCGGCCACGTGGCGCGGCAGCTCTTTCTGGTGATGATGGTCATCGGCGGGTGCGTGGGCTCGACGGGCGGTGGGCTCAAGGTGCTGCGCATCGGGATCCTGGCGAAGCTGATCAAGCGAGAGGTCTTCCGCCTGTGGGCGCCGCGCCAGGCGATCTCGACGGTGATCGTGGACGGCAAGCCGCTCGATACCGACGAGATCCACCGCGTGTGCGGGCTGTTCTTCGCATGGGTGCTGCTGCTCATCGTGGGGGGGCTGATCACGGCCTTCCTGTCGAGCCACGGCGGCTACCAGTCCTTCTCCGGGATGTTCAGCGCCCTCGGGAACATCGGGCCGTGCTACATCCCGGTCCCCGAGATGGGGCAGTTGTCGCCGGCGATCAAGATCACGTACATTCTGGGCATGATGGCCGGTCGTCTGGAGATCCTGCCGGTCCTCCTGCTCTTCAGCCGCAGGGCCTGGCGCGCCTGACCATCATCCAGCATCGAGCATCCAGCATCCAGCATCCAGCATCCAGCATCGAGCATCCAGCATCCAGCATCCAGCATCCAGCATCCAGTATCCAGCATCCAGGAGCCTTGCCCATGTTCATCATCGTGGCC
>CAZDNN010000478.1:0-5242 GCA_964506385.1 uncultured Planctomycetota bacterium | reverse complement strand
GTATCAGTAGATCAGCTTGGCGAGTGCCTCGGCGATCCGCTTGTGCGCCTGCTCGTTGGGGTTGGCGAGGAAGATGCCGTCGGCGTCGGGCGCCGCATACCAGTCCTTCACCCAGTCCTGATCGTCCCTGGCGATCAGCAGGCGGTGGAGGTCGAGGAAGGGGTAGTGATGCTCGCGGGCCAGCTTCGCCAGGGCCTCGGTGTAGTGCTTCGACAGCCGGGGGTTGCCGGGATAGGGCGGCGGCGAGACGATGACGATCTTCGTGCGCGGCGCCCGCTTGCGGACGACGTCGATCAATACGTCAACGGACCTCACGACGTCCCGCTCGCCGCTCGCCTGCACCACGTCGGCCAGCCCAGGCGACAGGATGATGATGTCGGGGAACGTTTCGAGCTGGCCGACGGTCTTGGCGAAGAGGATCAGGTCGGCGAGGGTCGGGAGCAGGCCGACGCTGCGCTCGGCGAAGGTGAGTTGCCGGCCCTCGGCCTTGAGGCGCGCGTCGAGCAGGGCCACGTAGTCGGTGAAGGACTGGTCGGGCCGCACGGGGTTGGCCATTCGGTCGCCGAAGAGCAGGACGCGGGTGCGGGTCTTCCGCGAGCGCGGGATGACCTCGTCGCGGAGGTAGTTGTAGAAGACCCATCGGAGGTGGCGGTCGCGGTCCTCGATCTCGGAGCAGATCATGACCCGCCGCCCCTCGTCGTCGAACAGTGCGCCGAGGCCGCGGCGCAGGCCCGCCAGCCCCTCGGGAGACGGGATGATCCGCATGGCGACGCGGCGGACCTCCTGGCCGGCGAGGTCGAAGCCGAGCTCGACGGTCGCGCGCTTCGGGTCGAGCTGCTTCATGTCGATGGGCAGGATGCAGAAATCCTCGTTCTCGGCCCCGATGTGGACGTGGCGCCGCAGGATGATCTCGCTCTTGCCCCCGCTCTCGAGCCGGCCCACGGCGCGGAGCACCAGCGGGCTCAGCGTAGCGTTCCGCAGCCGGACCGCGATGCTCGTCCGCTCGTCGGCGTAGACGATGTTGGAGAAGCTCACGATGTCGAGCGACAGCCTGAGCGGCTGCCGCGGCCTGGGGTCGCAGTGGACGATCCGCTCGTACTTCCCCACGAGCTCTCCGGCGCGGAACGCGCGCAGGACGACGGGGAACGCCGCCGGCTCGCCCTTCTCAGGGAGGCCGAAGAGGTGGCCGGGCGAGCGCTGGCGGCTCTTCTCGCCGTCGGGCAGCTCCCATTCCCACGCGGTCTGCGCCAGCGCGTCATCGCGGCCGAAGGGCGTGTGGTTGTGGAGCTGGACGAACTGGTAGGCCCGCTTCCCCTCCACCACCACCGACCGCGGGGCGAGGGAGCAGGTGAAGAAGGGCAGGCCCCGCGCCTCGCGGGTGTCGTAGCCCACCGCGTCGCCGCCCACGTGGGTCACGTAGAAGCTCGCGGGCGTCGGGCCATAGACCTTGGCCGTGATCGGCTGCCAGCCGAGCCGGCTCACCTGCCGCTGCCCGCTCTCGACGGCGAACATCACGAGGTGGTGGTAGCCTGCCTCGAGCTCGATCTTGCCCCTGTGCTCCCACTGACCCGTCTGCATGAAGAAGCCCTGGCGCTGCGCCGCCAGCCGCCCGTCGATGAAGACGAAGGACGGGCCGTAGGTGTCGAGCGAGAAGCGGTAGAGGCCGCCGAGCCCCACGTGGCAGTGGCTCTCGTAGGCCGCGATGTAGAAGGTATCCTCCCCCGTCGCTTGTGGGTTGGCCCGCGAGCTCATCTGCGCCAGGCTGTCCGCGCCGGCGAGCTCCACGTTGTTCCGCATCCGCTCCCGCAGCGCCTCGACGGTCGTAGGCGGGCCGCCGCCGGTGATCCGCCACGTGTAGCGCCGCACGGCGGACGGCGGCGGGGTCCACGCCGGCCCCGCCTCGGCGGCCTTGGGGTTGCCGTAGTAGATGTGGTAGTCGGCCCCCGTCAGCGTGGCCGAGCGCACAGGGGTGCCCTTCGCGATCTGCGGCACCGTGGTCTCGACGACCTTCGCCGTGGCCGTCTTCTCCGCCACAGCCGTCACCTCGAGGGTCGCCACGGGGTCGTGTCCGGCCATCACGTGGACCCGCAGGCCGGGCATCACCGCCTTGTCGCGGCCGACGCTGAGCTGCGCCGTGTCGCTCCCCTCGACGATGGGCGCAGCCAGCTCCCCGGCGATGGTCCGCCGTGCAGGGAAGATGACGTGGACGAGCCCCCGCGAGTCAGGGCCGCTCACCACAGCCGGCAGGACGTTGCCCCCGGCGTCCACCACCCGGATCTCTCGCTGCGCGCCCGCCTCCAGAGGGATCTCGGTGCGGAGCATGGCCTGTGCAGGGACGATCTCATCGCCCTGCCCGGCGGGCGGCCGCCAGCCCCAGCCCATCGGCTCCATGGCCGGCAGGCTCACCCGCACCCGCTTGCGGTGGCTCCAGGCGGCGTTCCACCAGTCGTCGCTCGCCTGCCCCGCGAGCGCCTGCTCGCAGGTCAGGAAGCAGACGGCAATCAGCGCAAGCGAAGACAGAGCGGAGCCTCGCGCACACGGCTGCGCGCCCACTGGGAGGCAGCCCCGCTGGGCCCGCTCCGCGGGAAGGGAAAGCGGTGTCGAGCCACCGCACTCCAAGGAAGACCCCGTATCGTGAGCATGCCGCCGTGTCGGGACCTTTGGAGTGCGGCGGCTCGACGCCGCTTTGGCTCCCACCCGAGCGGCCAGACGCCGCTCAGCTACATGCTCGGCTCGAACCGGATGGCGCACGGGCGGTACCTCAGGGTCAGGTCGGCTCGTCGAGGCCGTGGTGGGTCTTCTCCCACTTGAACGGGTTGGTGAAGAGCTGGAGGAAGCCCTTCCAGGCCCCGATGCTGATGAGCACCCAGTAGAACGGCGTGAGCAGCGCGTGTGGAATCAGGCGGTAGAGCCGCCGCCGCACACAGGCCCACACGTGCATCAGCACGAAGAAGAAGTTGCCCAGGAACAGCACGACGGTCAGGACAAAGAAGACCTGCGACCAGGCGTTCCAGAAGGCGCCCGAGGCGGTCGCCGCGGCGGCGGGGTCGTCGAACCACATCCGCCACACCCAAGGCCCCTCCCACACCAGCCAACGGTCCCACGGCCACTGCCCCGGCACATAGCTCTCCTGGAGCGCCCGCGCCGCCTGCCACGACCAGTCGGACACCCCGAGGTCGTGCAGCCAGCAGGCGCCGTAGAAGGCCACGATGGCCCAGAAGATGGGGTTGAGCAGCAGCATGAGCGACAGGCCGCCCACCGAGCTGAGGAAGCCCGCGAGCCCAGCCCCGCCGAGCTTCCATGCCGTCGAGAAGGGGTTGCGCATGTGCACCAGATGGGTCTGGATGTAGCCCTTGACCCAACGCGAGCGCTGCCGCACCCAGTTCCACACCCGCGAGTTCGCCTCCTCCCACGTCGTCGAGTCCAGGATCCGCGTGTTGAAGCCCATCTTGTGCAGGCGGATGCCCAGATCGCAGTCCTCGGTGACGTTGAAGGGGTCCCAGCCGCCGATGAACTGGAGGACCGAGGTCTTGAAGTGGTTGCTCGTCCCGCCCAGCGGGATGGGCGAGCCGAGGCGGTGGAGGCCGGGCAGGAAGAGGTCGAACCACGTGCTGTACTCGATGGTGAACCAGCGGGTCAGCAGGTTCTGCGTAGGGTTGAAGTAGTTGAGCTTGGCCTGGAGGCAGACGGTCTCGGTGCGGCGCCGGAGCAGGCGGGCGAGAAGCCCCCGGGGCGGCTCGTTGGCCCTGCGGAAGGCAACAATGGCCTTCTTGAGCTGGTCGTGCTCCGGGCGGTCCTCGGCGTCGTAGATCACCACGTACTCGCCCCGTGCCCGCTCGAGGCCGTGGTTGCAGGCCTTCGGCTTCGTCTTCGGCACGGAGTTCGGCACGATGATGATCTCGCAGTTCCCCGGCAGGTTCGCCCCCCGGCACACCTCGAGGGTCTCCGTGTCGTCCTCCTCCAGCAGCAGCTTGACGTCCAGCTTCTCCTGGGGGTAGTCGAGCCGCGAGATGTAGCGGATGATCTTCCCGGCCACCTCCCGCTCGTGATAGAGCGGGATCAGGATGGTGTAGACCGGCAGCTCCTCGTCGGTCAGCGCCGCCACCTCCTCATCGGTCACCCGGATCTCCCCAGGGCTGACGACCGACAGGAACACCGCCAGGAGCTTGTAGAGGATGACGACGAGGTAGAAGGCACACAGGAGGTGGAAGACGTGGAGCGCGTGGATCGGATGCCAGTTCACCAGCACCACTGCCCCCGCCAGCACGGTTGCATAGAGGAGCATCTGCCACCAGCGGCACACCCGGTTCGCCGTGTCCCTCGGGTGCAGCTCGTAGAAGCGGCGGACCGTGTGGTCCGGATGGTGTCGGGCGAAGCGCCGCAGCCACCGCCCGCGTCGGAACGCCGCCACGACCCAGGCCAGCGCGATCACCACCACGGCCAGGAGATACGCTGCGAACAGCATCCGCCCCACCCGGCTCGGCACGTCCACGCGGATTCGCAGGACGAAGTAGGCCACCGGCAGCGCCATCAGCGCAACGAGGACGCAAGCCCACCCCAGGCCGAAGAGCGCCGCCGGCGCGCCTCCGGGCGCGCCATCGACGGGGGTGAGCTCGGCGTGGACGATCGCCGCGCCGCCCTCGCGCGGCGTCTCGATGACCGCGGAGCCGGGCCTCTTCGCCGCCTCCTCGGCCAGAATCCGCTCCTGCGTGTCGTGGGGACTGGTGGAGAAGCGCAGGCGGGTCTGACCCGCCTGGATCGTATCGCCGTCGTGCAGTGCCGTGATCTGCGCGATCCGCTCGTCGTTGACCAGGGTGCCGTTGATGCTCCCCAGGTCCTCGAGCAGGTAGTCGGTGCCGTCGTGGGTGATGCGGAAGTGCTCCCGCGAGGCCTCGCGGTCGAGCAGAATCAGATCCGCCGAACTGCCCCGCCCGACGACGACCGCCTTGTCGCGAGGGATCGTGAAGGGCGGCTCGGGCTCCACCTCGCCGCCGGACAAGACGAATAGTTTGGCAGGCATCCACGCCCCCAACAATGCGGCGGACGCCCCGCGACGGCACGCCCCGGCTCACGAACCGGCGGATTATACCCACCGCCGCGCCGCAAGTCAAGGAGGCCCGACGGCGCGAGTCTGGCCCCGGATGCTCGCGTTCCTTCTCCACTCGTCCTCGTCGTCGTC
The DNA here is from genome assembly GCA_964506385.1 of uncultured Planctomycetota bacterium. GTDB lineage: Bacteria > Planctomycetota > PUPC01 > DSUN01 > DSUN01 > CAZDNN01. The sequence goes on along the minus strand of CAZDNN010000478.1, from coordinate 63 downwards.
CTCGTCCCCGCCCTCTGAGAAAAGGACAGCGTGCAAAAAGGCGTGCCAATTGTCTGCGGCGGC
>CAZDNN010000477.1:0-5257 GCA_964506385.1 uncultured Planctomycetota bacterium | reverse complement strand
TCCGCCGGTGGGTTGGAAGGCGGCAGGGTCCTTGAAGTAGTCCGACAGCCGCTCGATCTTCCCCTGGAGGTCGAACTCGAGGACGGTGATGATGCTGTTGCGATAGGGGGTGTCGCCGTCGTCGCTCTTGAGGAAGCCCCAGGAGGCGGTCTCGTAGATGATGGTGGTGGCGTTGACGGGATAGAAGCGTGTGACCTCCCACTCCAACTCCGCGTAGCGTCGGAAGATGCCGCGGAAGAGGGCGAGGATGCGCCCCACCCCCTCCACCGGCCCGGCCGGCGGCAGCCATACCTGGCTCGTCCCCGTGAACCAGCGACGCAGCCGACGCCAGTCCCGCGACTGGAGGTCTCGCATGAAATCGCAGGCCCTGGCCCTCACGGCTGCCAGCATGCTCGGGTCGGCCGATGCCAGGTCCTGGGGCGCCTGCTCGCGGGCGGTGGATAGTGAGGACATCTGAGCCTGCCAGTCTGGCAAGAGGGGCCTCCCGACCGTGGCCGGGTTCCCTGCTTGCCCACCGGCCTCTGGTCACGAATCTCCCACCATAATACCTGTTTTCCCCAGGACATTCAACTCCGCTCGGCATGATCGAGGGGATGGACGTTGCGGGCCGGTCTCGTCTCTGGTCTAATGGCGGGGGTTGTGGAAGGAGGACGGCGATGAGACACGCGGTAGCGGGGTTGTGTATCCTGGTCGTGGCGGCGTTGGGCGTCGGCTGTGGCGGGGGGAGGGCGGAGTCGCCGCGGGCCGCGGCCGAGGCGCTCCACGCGGCGTGCAGGGCCGGTGACCGCGAGGCCGTGCTCGCGTGCTTCAGCGCCGAGTCGCGGCAGCGGATCGTCGAGCTGGAGCGGATCCTCGCCCAGGCCGCCGGCACCGATGGGTTCGTGGACACGCTGATCGCCAACGCGAAGGGGGCGGAGGTCGTCTACGGCGACGAGCGCATCCAGGGCGACGAGGCGACCCTCGAGTACACCGCCGACGGCGTCGAGAGCGCCATGCACTTCGTCCGCGAGGGCGGCGCCTGGAAGGTCCACCTGCCCATCACCGACGAGCAGATGGCCACCGCCCGCAAGCGCGCCAAGGACGCCGAGAGGCTCCAGAAGCTTGGCGAGAGGCTCGGGAGCGATCGCGAGAGAGACCCATCCACGTCCGATTGAGGAGAGTCGACATGCGGCGGATGATCGTGGCGTTGGCGGCGTTGGTGCTCGTCGTGGGGCTGGCTGGCTGCGGCGCCGACTCGCCGAAAGACGTGTACCAGAAGATGTGGGACGCGGCGGAGGCGGGGAAGCGCGAGAAGTGCCTGAGCTGCTTCTCCACGGCTACCCGCCAGATCATCGGCGAGCAGAAGATCAGCGGCGACCGCGCCACCCTCGTGGTCACCATCAACGGCAAGGCGCGGCCCACCAAGTTCGTCCGCGAGGACGGCGCTTGGAAGATCGACCTCTCCGAGGAGCTCGCCAAGGCCAAGCAGGCCCTCGGCTTCCTCCAGAAGTTCAAGGGCCTCAAGGACGCCATTGACAAGCGCAAGAAGGGGCAGTAGCCCCCTTCGGAGCGCTCGTCCCGATGCTCCAGCGTCGGGACGGCGATGACCACGCTCCAGCGTGGGGACGCACAGTAAGAGCCTACTCCGCTTCGTGACGCTGGAGCGTCGCGGCCTGCGTCCCGACGCTGGAGCATCGGGACGAGAGAAGGTGGTTGCGTCGAAGGGGCAGTAGACGCCGCCTTCCTCCGCGCTCGCAGATTGGGGGTGCACGATATGAAGCTCTGCGCATTGATCGCCACGGCGCTCGCCGTGGCCTCTCTGGCCCGGGCGGGCACCACGATCGTCGTCAATGCTGGGCCATTCCCCTCCGTCGAAGCCGCGGCGACGGGCGAGGCGAAGGTCAACTGGCTCGATGCCGACCCGAGCGACGACCGGGCCTGCACCGAGTGCTTCGCCGCCATCGAGCTGAGCACGGCTCTGGGCCGCGGACGACCGAGGATCTACGGCACCCCCGGACCCTATCCCGTCGTTGACGATGGTAAGATCCCGCCCGGCGACCTCATCCTGCTCGGCGGCCCGGCGTCCAACGCCGTCAGCCGCACGCTGGCGCCCAGCCTGAAGATCACTGCCGAGGCACTGGCGAAGCTCGGCCCCGAGGGCTACCGCATCAAGACCGGCACGAGCGAGGGCAGGCGGGTCGTCCTCATCGCCGGCGGCGGCCGCGTCGGCACGCTCTACGGGGCGTACGATCTCCTCTATCGCCTCGGCGCCCGGTGGTTCGCCCCATCACATCCCGCACACGACAGGCCGCTCCCCACGCACGCGATTCCCGACCTCGACGTGACAGAGCGGCCCGACTTCCAGACACGCGGCTTCCACGCCTGGCAGGATCGCGGCGACGAGGCCTTCCTGCTCTGGATGGCACGCAATCGCATGAACTACTGGTGCGTCGAGCAGAGCAACCATCCGCTGCTCCGAAAGCTCGGCATCCAGATGTCCTGCGGTGGCCACACCGCCCAGGGCAAGTTCCTCAACCCTCACCACGCCTATCCCTACGACCACCCGGCTTTCAAGGGCGACGAGAAGAGGCCCAAGGACCCCTATCCCCTCAGCGACCAGTACCAGGGCGATGCCAACAAGGACGGGAAGCTCAGCTACTTCGAGGCCCACCCCGAGTGGTACGCCCTTGTGAAGGGCAAGCGCATCCCAGGCTTCACGAGCGAGTTCGGCACCAACTACTGCACCTCGAATCCCCACGCGACCGCCGAGTTCATGAAGAACTACATCCAGGCGCTCGTGGACGGCCCCTACAAGGACGCCGACGTCGTGCGCTTCTGGACGCTCGACGGCGGGAAGTGGTGCCAGTGCGAGGCCTGCAAGGCGCTCGGCATCCCCACTGACCGCAACCTCCTGCTCGTCCACCGCCTGGACCAGGAGATCAAGAAGGCCCGCGCCGCGGGCAGGATCCACCGTCCCATCATCATCCGCTTCCTCGCCTACCACGACGTGCTCGCCCCGCCCACGCGGCCGCTGCCCGAGGGCTTCGACTACCAGACCTGCTCCGCCACCTTCTTCCCCATCGTCCGCTGCTACGTCCACAACTTCGACGACCCGAGGTGCCCCCGCAACGCCCGCTACCGCACGCAACTCCACGGTTGGGCGCTCGCCCCCGACCGCCACTACCGCGGCCAGCTCTGCATCGGCGAATACTACAACGTCAGCGGCTACAAGTGCCTCCCCATCGTCTTCATGCACACGATGGCGAACGACATCCCCTACTACCACAGGGTCGGCGCGCGCCACTTCCACTACATGCACGTCACGACGAAGAACTGGGAGTTCAAGGCCCTCACCAACTACCAGATGGCGCGTCAGCTCTGGGACGTCGAGACCGACTGCGAGGCGCTCTGGGACGACTACTTCGCCCGCCGCTTCGGCAAGGACGCCGACACCATGCGGAAGCTCTACGCCTGCATGGAGCGGATGCTCTGCAACGTCAGCGAGCTCAAGTACGGCCTCGCCCGCCGCCTGAACGCCGGCTCGAAGGACCTCTTCCCTACGTCGCACCTGCGCTTCGAGCGGAAGCCCGGCCTCGCCTGTGACGGCCCCACACTCACTGAGATCGTCGAGGCCACCCGCGAGGGACGCAAGCACCTCGACACGCTGTTCAAGTGGGTCAACAAGGGACGCATGGGCCGCGTCGGCGGCCACCGCTTTCCCTTCGAGTATGCCGAGCGCACGATCCTCTACTACCACGCGTGCGCGCAGGCCTTCCGACTGGCGCGGGCGGGCAAGAAGGACGAGGCGCGCAAGCACTACGCAGAGGCCCGGCGCCTCGCCGATCTCCTCCGCGCGGACACCGAGTCCGTCAAGCACTCCTCCGCCCACGCCAACGACCGCAACGCCCTCACCGCCTCCCGCGCCGCCGGCGCCCTCACCCGCCTCGCCGACATGCTTGGCCCCGCGGATCCCGAGGCACTCAAGCAGTTCGACCCGGCGACGGGAGTCATCCTGACGGGCCGCGACTTCATCGGCGGCGGCGCCGAGACCTACGGCCACGGCCTCCACGTCTTCCCGGGCCGCAAGAAGGTCAGCGACCAGGGCAACGTCGTCTACGCCCGTCCCACGGGCGCCTTCGGGCGGATGACCGCGTGGTTCCGCGTCGAGGCCGTGCCCAAAGGCAAGTTGGCGCTCACCCTCGTCGGCCTCGCCCGCCCCGAGACCGATGCCGACGAGATCCCCGGCGAGGTCCTCCTCAACGGCACGCGCATCCACCAGGGGCCGATGCCCTTCTCCGTCAAGGCACTCAGCGAGCTCGCCTACCCTGTCCCACCCGCCGCGCTCAAGCCGGGCGAGAACAAGCTCACCATCCGAAACCTCGCCAAGGCCGGCCGCGTCGGCAACCGCCCCTGGTTCGGCATCGACCGCGCGGAGCTGCGAGCTACCAGCGGAACACACTGAGCACGGCGTGGGCGTTCGGTGTCTCACGAACTCGCATAGCCCCCGGCGCAGAGACGGAGCTGTAGACGTCCTCCCCGTTGTGGAAGAACCAGCGGCGACATGCTATGATCTAGCATCCTGCCTCGGGTCGGCCCCGGTGACGGCCAGTCGGCAAGCAGGTCGGGGAATGGGAGACACGCGATGAAGTGGCAAGACCGGATTGAGATCAAGCCTGACGTGCTCGCAGGGAAGCCTGTGGTGAAGGGAACTCGGCTGGCGGTGGACTTCATTGTGGGCCTCCTGGCCGAGGACTGGACCGAGGCGGATATCCTGGAGAACTACCCCGGGCTTACACATGAAGACATCCGCGCCTGTCTTGCCTACGCGGCAGGCCGGCTGCGAGCAGAGAGAGTCTATCCTCTGGAAGTCTGACCGTGCGCCTGCTGGCTGACGAGAACTTCCCAGGGAATGCGGTCGCGGTCCTCAGAGCGCGAGGCCACGATGTGGCCTGGGTGCGGACGGACGCGCCGGGCAGCAGTGACCCCGAGGTGCTTGCACGCGCCGTTGACGAGGGGCGAGTCCTGATCACGTTCGACAAGGACTTCGGCGAGTTGGCATACCGTGCCGGCCTGCCTGCCCAGTCGGGCGTGGTGCTGTTCCGTTTCCGCCCCCTGTCGCCGGCCTTCGTGGTTCGCAGAGTCGTGGCAGCGTTGGAGAGCCGCGTGGATTGGGCTGGCCACTTCTCCGTTGTTGGAGAGGCGCGCCTTCGGATGTCACCGCTCCCCGCTAGCAGCCCGTGGCAGAAGTCCGTTCGGACTGCGTGCGGGTCTTCGGGCC
>CAZDNN010000476.1:0-5260 GCA_964506385.1 uncultured Planctomycetota bacterium | reverse complement strand
GACCCTCTGCGGCCCCGTCAAGGACGCCTTCAACCGCCGCTTCCTCTTCGTCTACGGCACCGCCGGCGGCGAGGCCGCCACCGCGGAGAATCTCCGTCACGCCAGCGCCGTCCAGAAGGACTGGTACGCCTTCGCCAAGGGCTTCCGCCGCGTCGCCAAGGACACGGCCATCACCGACCAGGAGATGACGCGCACCAACCTCTTCCTCTTCGGCACGCCGGCGACGAACGCGATCCTGGCGAGAATGGCCGACAAGCTGCCCATCAAGTTCAGCGGCGACAGCTACGAGGTGCTCGGCCGGCCCTTCCGCGGCGGCCCGATGACCGGCCTGATGTTCATCTACCCGAACCCGCTGGCGCCCGGCCGATACGTGGTCGTCTGCTCCGGCCGCCGCTACGGCGAGGCGCTGCCGCCGAACCACAAGTACGACCTGCTGCCTGACTTCATCATCTACCGCGGCGTCACCAACGCGAAGGGCGGCGCCGACTACGACGATACCAATCCCATCTACTGCGCGGGCTTCTTCGACTCCGACTGGCAGCCCGACCCCGACCTGACCTGGACCCACGACGGCACCCCCAGGGCGAAGCCCGCAGCCGTTCCCGTACCCGCAGTGCCCCTGGAACCCGGTCGGCAGCCCGCTGCCGTGCCTGATACGCCATGAAGCTCGACCAGATCACCTCCGCCATGCTCGCCGAGGCGATGCGCATCTACCTCGACATCGCCTACCCCGACGGCGAGCCGCCCGCACACGTCCAGGCCATGGCCCGTGTGGACCCCGATGCGCCTCTCGAGGCCGCTCTCGGGGGCGAGTATGTCGATGCGCGGCCACTCCGTCCGGGGTCGGAGCTTGTCGGCAAGTACCTCTGGCGCCTCGGCAACGCCCGCTATCCCCACATGAAGCTCGGCCTCGAGCGCTGCTCGGAGGGCGATGACTTCGTCTTTGTCGTCGATACCCACGACCGCGACCTGCCGCTGGACAGCGAGGCCTACGACAGCCCGGAGTACCAGGAGCTCATCCGGCACAATGCGCGCCTCAAGCACCTCATCGAGACCCGCTTCCACCTCGCCGGCCTGCCCACCGTGCGCGGCCACCTCGTCCAGTACCTCCGAGAGCGCTGCACCGTCAGCCGCGGCCGCCGCAGGACCATCCTCGTCGTGGACGACGACGAGGGCATCCTCGAGCTCGGCCAGGCCCTCCTCGAAGAAGCCGGCTACCGCGTCCTCACCGCCTCCTCCTCCGCCGAGGCCCTCCAGCGCTGCCACGACGAAGGCCCCGTGGACCTTTGCCTCCTCGACGTCATGATGCCGGGGCTCGACGGCCGCTACTGCGCCGTCCAGCTCCGCGACGAGGCCACGGGCCGCTTCCCCATCCTCTACGTCACCGCCCTCCCGCGGGAGCGCGTCCGCAGCGACCTCGCCGACGGCTACGTCGGCAAGCCCTTCGACCCCGACCACCTCCTCGAGGTCATCCGCAAGCATATCGGCTGAGGGGCACTCCGAACCAGCGACCACCCATGCGCGAGCTCGACCCGTACAGCGGCCTGGCCCCTGCCTCTGCCACTCGCGGCGGGCCAGACCGCCAGTCTCGGGATCGGCTTACAGTTCTTTGCAGGGCCTTACAGTCCTGTGACAATCGCGCGGGTGGCCGTGGCATGGTGGTCTCCGGGGTGGGGAGCGGGGGCGCGCGTGGATCAGGCCCCCAGCGCGCCTGCCGAGCACGCGGCCTCCGGCAAACAAGCACCTGCCGTGGTAGGGGTGGTGAGATGGACGTGAGATGGGCCTTCCTCGTTGTCGGCGCCCTGGTTTCCCTCACCCAGATCGCCGCGATCGGCGCCGGGCCTGATCTGGGTCCGCGTGGCCCCGTGGGGCCGGATGTGCCTTTGTCTACGTCGGAGCGGGCAAAGCTCGCCAAACGGATCGCAGTAGAGGGAAAGGCCCCTGCGGCCGTGGAGGCCGCTTGCGGTCGTGCGGTGAAGGAAGGCACTCCCGTCGTCTTCATGCCCGCAGGGGTGTACGACTTCGACGCCACAGTCACGGTGCCTGGTGGTCTGACCCTGTTGGGCGAAGGCACGAAGACTCTGTGCCGCGCGAAGGGCCGCGACGTCACCCTCTTCCGCGTCGGGGGCGACGCCGTCCGCTTCACGCGCCTGAAGCTCCAGGGCGCCGACACGACGCCACGCACGACGAACAACACCTATGGCATCACGGTGTCCGGGAAGCAGAACATCCGCATTGACCACTGTGAGCTGCTGGGCTTCAGCTACGCGACCAACTTCGCCAGCGAAGCCACAGCACAGGTGGACCATTGCCTGATCCACCACAACCTGCGTGACGGCCTCGGCTACGGCGTGGCCATCTACTCGGGGGCCTACGTCCTGGTCACCGACAATGAGTTCAGCCAGAACCGCCACTCGTTGGCCTCCAACGGCGCGCTCGACTGGAGCAGTCCCAAGCGCATGGGGAAGTATGTCCACAAGCCCGGCGTCAGGAAAACCCATTGGGAGTTCCTGCACAACCGGGTCGGCAGCAACGACAAGTCCCCCTACGAGCTCTGTGCGGTGGACACCCACCCAGGCATGGATGGGACCTTCGTGGTGGAGGGGAATGTCTTCGAGAACCTCCGCCACGCTGTGGGGATTCGCGACGGCTCGGGGATCATCCAGGCCAACGCCTTCCGCAACTTGCGGACCGTCACGACGTTCCGCCCGCGGATCGCCATTTCCATCAGCTACGGCAGGCACAACAACGTGCCAGTTGACGGCTGCATGCCGCACAACATCGAGGTGAAGGAGAATGTCTTCGAGATGAAGGAGGGCGTGAAGGTTCAGAAGGTCTCACTGGGCAAGGCCGAGAACGTCACGATCGACGGCAAGCTGGCCCCCGAGACCAAGACGAAACGCCCCGCTCCGCCCATCCCCCGGCTCGAGCCGATGGGCGCAGACGGCGTTCTCCGCTGGCAACGAGGCGGCCGGCGAAACGCTCAACAGAAGGGCGGCGAGAAGCCGGGCGTCCGCCTCTGGGACACCGGCAAGGTCTACGCCCAGAAGAACCCCATGTCCGCTGCGTGGAAGGACCGGGCGAACTGGGTTCAGGTGCCCTACGGCACGACCGATTACCGCGCCCGCGGCGACCTGATGGTCGAGAACGACTACCTGTGTCTCTTCCTGTTCACGAACAAGGACGACAGCGTGGACCTGATGGCCAAGCTGAGCACCGGCGGCTACAAGCCCAACGAGATCTACAAGGTCCACGACACGGGGGCTCGGAACTTCGGCCACGGGACGATGTGGGTCCAGATCCTCAAGAACACCCCCGACGAGGTGACGGTGATGCACGCGGGCGAAGGGCGGCGGCACGGCAAGCCCGAGCCGATCATCACGATCTACCGCGTGCGGGCGGGGAAGCCGTGGCTGGAGGTGCGGCCGGTCCAGCGTGTGAACCAACAGGGGATGCACGGCAAGAGCCGTATCTGTGCCTTCGTCAAGGACAAGGGTGAGGACTTCATCCTCGATGCCAAGCGCCGCCCCTTCAAGAAGGAGGAGATCCTCGCCGCCCCCGAGGGCACGATCGGCATCGTCAACTTCTCCCGCCGCTTCCGCACGGACTACGACTTCATGTGGTTCATGGCCTTTCCCCCCGGCGCCGAGAGGCACAAGCTCACTTACCTCGGCTTCCACGCCGACCCGTTCTGGGAGGACGCGCGGAGCGACCGCCCCAGCGTCGGCGCGCAGTACGCCTCGCTGGACAAGGGCCTCGTCGTCATCGGCGTGCTCAACGACAAGGACAACTGGAAGCGCGAGGACGTGGGACGCCGCCTCGCGGCAGGGGGCACCTACCGAACGAGGTTCAAGGCGCCCTATCCAGGGCTGTGGAAGCTCGTCGCGCGCCTCGACGGGCGTTACGTCCACAGCAGAGTCGAGATCCGAGAAGCGGGCGAGGAGTTCATCTTCCAGAGCGAGACCGGGGGGCTCCTCGACTACGTCCTGGTCTATCTCTGGGACCGGACGCCGACCGCCCGACCCTCGGTCTTCACCCCCATGGATGTCTACAGGGAAGCCATTCAGGGCCGAGAGGGCAACTGGCCCCAGTGGCGCGGGCCGAATCGCGATGGCGTCTCTACTGAGACCGGATTGCTGAAGCAATGGCCCGAGGGCGGGCCACCGCTCCTTTGGACTGCCCGCGGCTGCGGAAAGGGCTTCTCCACCGTCAGTATCGTCAACGGGCTTATCTACACCACAGGCGACACAGGAGCCGAGTGTCTCGTCATCGCCCTTGACCTGGACGGCAAGCTCAAGTGGGGGACACCGATCGGGAGGGCCTGGAAGAAGGAGTACCCCGGAGCGAGAACCATCCCGACGGTCAGCGGCGGCAGGGTCTACGCCTTCAGCGGGCACGGCGAGGTCGCCTGCCTCGACGCCCGGACTGGCGAGCGAGTATGGTGGCGCGACGCAGTGAAGGATTTCGGTGGCAAGGTCATCCGATGGGGCCTCGCCGAATCGGTCCTGGTCGATGGGAACAACGTCGTCTGCACTCCGGGTGGCAAGGACGCGTGCCTGGTGGCGCTGGACAAGGGAACCGGGGAGACCGTGTGGACCAGCAAGGGCGTCAGCGACGAGCCTGGCTATTCCTCGCCGATCGTCTTCGAGTTCGGCGGCGTCCGACAGGTCGTGACTCTGACCAGCAAGGGACTGGTCGCAGTCAGAGCCGACACCGGGGAGTTCCTCTGGCGCTATGCCCCGCGGTCAGGCAATCTGTGCGTGCCCACCCCGATCTACAGCGACGGCGGGGTCTTCACGGCGTACTATCACTTCCCCGGCGGCAAGGTGGGACTCGCCGCACGAGATGCCCAAGTCACAGCCACAGAGGCGTGGCGGACCGACCACATGCAGAACTACCACGGTGGGGTCGTTCTCGTCAACGGCTACCTCTACGGCAATCATAAGAAGGGGTGGTCCTGCATCGAGTTCCAGACGGGGAAACTGATGTACTCCGCCACAGGCATCGGCGAGGGCTCGTTGACCTATGCGGATGGGATGCTCTACTGCCTCAACGAACGAGGCACCGTGGCGCTGGTGAAAGCCACGCCGAAAGCGTACACCCTCGTGAGCCAATTCAGGATCCCGGAGGGCGGCCGCGGCCCCACCTGGGCGCACCCTGTGGTCTGCGGAGGCCGCCTCTACCTCCGGCACGGTGACCGCCTATACGCGTTTGGCATCAAGACGACGGGCTAGGCTAGCCCAATGGCGTGTGTCGCCTG
>CAZDNN010000475.1:0-5261 GCA_964506385.1 uncultured Planctomycetota bacterium | reverse complement strand
GCGGTCACCGAAGGGCGCCGGGGCGTTGCGGATCTGGCGGAGCGCCTGGCGGAGGGCGTCGGCGACGCGGCGGACGTGCTTGTCGATCTCGTGCTCGGCCTCGCGGCGGGCGGCGCGGGCGATGGCCTTGGCGTTCTCAAGCTCTCGGGCCGCCTCCTGACGAATGGCCTCGGCCTCCAGACGCAGGGCGTGGGCCGCCTCGCGGTCGTCCTCGATGGCGCGGCGCGAGCGCTGGAGCTCGGCGATCACGTCGCTGGTCTTCCCCTCCCGCTTCGCGAGGAGCGCGGTGGCCCGGCGCACGATGCCGTTGGGCAGCCCGAGCCGCTCGGCGATGGCCACGGCATTGGAGTTGCCCGGCTGCCCGAGCAGGAGGCGGTAGGTGGGCTGGAGGGTCGTCTCGTCGAACTCGCAGGCGGCGTTGCGCGAGCGGGGGTGGCGGTAGGCGTATGCCTTGAGGTCGCCGATGTGGGTGGTGACGACGGTCTTGGCCTTGCGGCGGCGGAGGACGTCGAGGATGGCGGTGCCTATGGCGGCGCCCTCGACGGGGTCGGTGCCCGCGCCCATCTCGTCGAGCAGCACGAGGGTCCGCTCGTGGGCCTTGCGGAGCACGCGGACGATGTTGGTCATGTGGCCGGAGAAGGTGCTGAGGTTCTGCTCGATGCTCTGCTCGTCGCCGATGTCGGCCAGGACGTTGGTGTAGAGGGGGAATCGGGCGCCCGGGTCGCATGGCACGTGCATGCCGGTCTGCGCCATGAGGGAGAGGAGGCCGATGGTCTTGAGCGAGACGGTCTTGCCGCCTGTGTTGGGGCCGGTGATGACCAGCAGATCGAAGTCCTCGCCGAGGCGGTAGTCGATGGGCACGACCTCGCCCTTCGGCCCCCGCTCACCGCGCTCGAGGACGGCGACGAGAATGGGGTGGCGGGCGCGGCGGACGTCGAGGTGGCCCAGGTCGTTGATCTCCGGCGGCGACATCCCGAGGTCGATGCTGAGGCGAGCCTTCGCGTAAGTGCAATCCACGTCCGCGAGGGCGTCAAGGGTCTCGAGGATGGGCTGGCGCTGCTCGCGAACCGCGAGGGTGAGGTCCCAGAGCAGGCGTGTGATCTCGCGGCGCTCCTCGAAGCGCAGGTCGTCGAGCTCGTTGGCGAGGAGCACGAGCTCGCGGGGCTCGATGTAGACGGTGGCGCCGGTCTGGGAGCGGTCGTGGATGATGCCGGCGATCTCGTGCTTGCGCTCGGCCTTGACGGCGAGGACGTAGCGGTCGCGGCGGACGGAGACCTGCTCGGTCTGGAGCAGGGGGCGCAGGGCAGCGGACCGTGCGAGGGCGTATGCCTTGGCGCGCAGGCGCTGCGCGGCGGCTTCGAGGCCGCGGCGGATGCCCTGGAGCTTTGGGCTGGCGTCGTCGCGGACCGAGCCGTCGGGCTCGACGATCGCCTCGATGCGGTCACACAGCGGCTCGAAGTCGCCGAGGCGCCCGCCCATCTCGGCCAGACGCGGGCAGAGCTCGGCGCAATCCTCGAAGAGCCGCTTGAAGGCGAGCGCGGCGAGCAGGGCGCCGCGCACCCTGGCCAGGACATCGGGCTCGACGACGCGCTCGCCCTCCTCGGTGCCGCCGACGGCGGGCCGTACGTCGGTCATGCCGGCGACGGGCAGGCGCCCCTTGAGCTCGATGAGGCGCCGCAGCTCGGTCGTCTCCTCGATGCCGCGGCGGACCCGCTCGATGTCGGTCATCGGCTCCAGCGCGGCGACGGCGGCGCGGCCCAGCGACGAGGCGGCGCAGCCGGCCAGCATCGCCTTGACCTTCTCGTACTCCAGGATGTCCAGCGAGTGCGGGTCCATGGCTCCACACGGGGGCAAGAGGAAGGAGGGGGGACGGACGGGCCGTCGCGGCAGGTCATCGGCGGCGAGCGGCCCTCATCGCTCCAGCGTGGCGCGCAGCTCGGCGATCTGCCCCTCAGCCGTCGCGGCGAACCGCGTGTTGGGGTACTTGGCGACCACCTGCTGGTAGGTGGCGAGTGCCTTTTCGAGCATCTTGTTGCGGCGGTAGCCGTCGGCGAGGCGCAGGAGGCGATCGGCGTCCGCGCGGACCTCGGCCTCGCGGATCTCGGCCTTGATGTCGGGGTCGGACTCCAGCTTCTCGCGAAGCGCTTTGGCCTTGGCCGCTGCCTGGCCGTCGGCATAGAGGTCGAGGACTCGCTGAAGGGCCTCGCCGGCCTCGCCATAGCGGCCGCGCTCGATGGCCTTCTCGGCCTGGGCGACGAGCCTGGCCGCCAAGCGATCGTGGACGCGCTGGCGCAGCTCGCGATCCCCGCGGAAGGCCTTGAGGCGCGCGGCGGCCTCCTCGGCCGGCTTGCTGCCCTGGAAGTCGCGGACGCAGGCGCGGTAGGCGCGGATGGCCGAGCCGAGCCTCTCCTCGGCCTCGTGGGCCTTGCCGTCCTCGAGCTTGACCAGGGCTTTCTCGTCGATCTGGCGAAGCATGCGCTCGGCGAGGTCGAGCTGCTCGCCAGGCACGCCGCCCTCGACGACAGCCTTGAGGGCAGCGCGAGCGGTGCGGTAGTCCTTGCGCTCGAAGGCCGCCTGGCCCTGTTGCAGGGCGCGGGCCACGTCGCGCCGCTCCTTGGGCGGGACGGCCTCGGCGACCTTCGCGCTGATGGTCTTGAGCACGCTGTGGAAGGCCTCCGGCTGGAGGCCGCCGGGCAGCAGGTCAAACCACTTCTTGGTGCCCTTCTGGTCGATGATGAACTCGGCGAGCTTCTCGATCTGCTTGCCCTCGCGGTCGTAGAAGACGGCGGCGGGGATGGGCATGTGAATCTGGTTGCCCTTGGTGTACTTCGCCTTGATCGGCGCGGGGAGCTTCGTCTTGCCCGCCCGCACGTCCTCGAGGTTGATCATGACTGGGGCGAAGTACTGGCGGACCAGCTCGACGATGGGGCCGCTGGTGAGGATCTCCTCGGTCATCCGCTTGTGGTGGGGGGCCTCCGGCGCCGTGACGACGACCATTATGAACTGCTGGTGCTCCCGGGCCGCCGCCTGCGCCTCCTCGAAGGAGGCGTGGAACTCGATCTCCTGCGCCCAGGCGAGCCCACAGACCACGCGCATCGCCAGCACGACGGCGAGCCCTTGCCGGTGGAGCCGCATGCGATCACTCCTCGACGAAGAAGGACCCATGGCTGAAGTGCCTGACCCTGACGCCCCTCTCCTCCGCAGCAAGGCCTCACTGGTGTCACCAGCGGCGATTGTAGCCCGCTGCCGCGCCCGAGTCAAGGAGAGGGGCAGCCGCTAAAGGGGTTTGACATTCCGCCGCGCTGCCCTATAATCCGCAGTCGAACGTGCCCATTGGGCCGATGCTTAGCCAGTCACTCCCCGGGAGCCAGCGCATGGGGAAGCGGCGGAAAGGCCGAAGGAAGCCGTCGCGCCTGGGCGACCTGCTCGTCGCCCACGGGCTGATCACTCGCGACCAGCGCCGCACCGCGCTCGCCAGGCAGAAGAAGACGGGCAGGCGCCTCGGCGAGACCCTCGTCGAGCAGCACGCGCTGACCCGCGACGAGCTGAACTGGGCGCTCGGCAACCTGCTCGGCCTGCCCTACGTCGAGCTCGACCCCGCGATGGTGGACGCCGAGCTCCTCCGCGCGATATCCCCCGAGTTGCTGCGCCGCTGCCAGGCCGTCCCCATGATCCAGGTCGGCGACGAGATCATCGTGGCCATGGCCGACCCGACGGACGGCCAGGCGGTGGCCGACATCGCGGCGGCGACCGGCGCGACCGTCCGGATCGCCATGGCCGACGCCGAGGCCATCGCCGACACCCTCGACGCCCTCGCACCCGACCAGCCCGAGCCCCACGAGCCCGAGATCACCATACGCCGGTCCAGACGTCGCAGGCCCACCCGCGACCAGATCCTTGCCGATGCCTCGGGCCAGGCTCTCATCCAGCACCACCTGCGCGAGGCTGTCAAGCAGGGCGCCGACGAGATCCTCATCGAGCCGAGTCAGGACTCCTTCCGGGTCCGCTACCGCCTCCACGGCGCCCTCGCGGAGAGCGCGACCTACCCGATTTCGGCGCTGACCCCGGCCATCACGCGCCTGAAGATCATGGGCCAGCTCGACCTCGAGGCCGACGTCCTGTTCCAGGAAGGGCAGATGGCGCTCGACGTCGAGGGCCGCGCCCTGGAGCTGCTTGCCAGCGTCTACACCACGGTCCACGGGCCGGGTGCCCGCCTTCAACTCCGCGCCAAGCAGGCGGAGCCCTGGGCGCTCGAGAAGCTGGGACTCGATCGGGGCGCCCTTGCGGCCCTTCGCGGCGCGGTGCTCGCCCCGGCCGGCCTCATCGTGGTGTGCGGCCCGCGGCGCAGCGGCTGCACCACCACCCTCTACGGCCTGCTGGCCGAGGCCGCCAGGGCGGACCGCAGGGCGATCACCGTCCAGGACTTCACGTCGTACGCCTGCGCCCGTGCAACGCAGATCGAGGTGCCACGCGGCGCCGAGTACTTCGGCGTGGTGAGCAGCATCGCGGCGCAGGCGCCGGACGTGCTCCTCGCCGAGGGGCTCCACGAGTCGGCCTTCTGGCAGGCGCTGGGCGCCCAGGCCCTGACCAGTACGCTCCTGCTCGGAGAGATGCGCGCGGAGGACGCCCTGTCGGCGGTGAGCCAACTCCGCGAGTGCGGGGTCGGCGGGGCCGTGCTGGCAGCGTCGCTGCGGCTCATCGTGGCCCAGCGTCTGGCGCCCCGCCTCGACCCAAAGGCCCGCGAGGAGGCCACGCCGCCGCCCCAGGTCCTCGACCGTGTGGCCGCCGCCGTGCCCGACGCCAGCTCGGGGCGCTACTACCGAGCCAAGACAGACGCCGACGGTCACAGGATCTTCCGCGGCCTCGAGCTCCTCTATGAGGTGCTCGAGCCCCATGACGAGTTGCGCGACCTGATCGCCGACGGCGCGCCCGCGGCACGCCTGCGGGAGGCCTGCGAGCGGGCCGGCGTGGTCACCCTGCGCGAGTGCGCCGTCGCCAAGGCCGCACGCGGCCTCATCGAGCTGGAAGAAGCCCTCTAGCGTCTTCCAGCGCAACGTGCGCGCATCTTCCGCGCATGTTGGGCCGAGGAAAACTCGGACTGGGCACACCTTATGGGATCGAGCGGCTTTGCGGGCGATCCCGTAAGGCGTGCTCTTTGCTGCCCAATGGTGTGGCTGCGGAGTTGTTGAAGAGGCAAACAAAGCCGACCGAGTTGGCTTTGTTTTCTAGTGTGCCCAGCCCGAGTTTTCCTCTTGGGTTGC
>CAZDNN010000474.1:0-5275 GCA_964506385.1 uncultured Planctomycetota bacterium | reverse complement strand
GACGACGACGACGAGGACGAGTGAAGAAGGAACCCCAACATCCGGGGCCAGACTCAGCGCGCGCCTCTCCCTTGCCATCCCGCCATCCGCTGGCTATACTGGCCCCGCGCCGAGCAGGGGGGCAAGGAGGGATGCGCGGATGGCCGACGACGGCAAGCTCGACGGGAAGCGGGAGCTGGAGATCGTCCGCGGCATCGCCCTGGCCATCGTCCTCATCGTCCTGGCCACTCGCGGCGGCGGGCCGAAGCCGCCGCCGGCCGATGCCGGCCAGCTCGCCCTCCAGCAGGCCGACGCCTATGCGAAACAGCACCCGCGCGACCACGATGGTGCGATCGCGCGCTACGAGGGCGTCGCGAGCCAGCACGGCGGCAGCCGCTGGCCCGCCGTCGAGGAGGGCTTGAGGCCCAAGATCGGCGACTTCCTTGCCTTCGGCGGGCAGGACGGCACGATCACCGCTGTCAAGGACGGCCAGGTCAGCCTCAAGACCCCGAAGGGAGAGGTGACCCTCCCCATCGTCAAGCTCGGCGCGAAGCAGGCCCTGACCTACGTCCTCCTCAAGGACGACCCCCGCTCCCGCGTG
Source organism: uncultured Planctomycetota bacterium (assembly GCA_964506385.1). Classification (GTDB taxonomy): domain Bacteria; phylum Planctomycetota; class PUPC01; order DSUN01; family DSUN01; genus CAZDNN01. The sequence continues at coordinate 4,695 of CAZDNN010000474.1, read as the reverse complement.
CGCGCCATCCGCCTGCGCCGTCTGCCCTGAGGCGATGTCGCAACCACAAGCCGCTGGCTTGTGGAAACGGAGATCGCTGGGCTCTGTCGCCGCCTTGCGGCGGTTCGTAGTGCCGCCTTCAGGCGGACAGTGGCCACCACGCGGAGCGTGATGCCCACAGGGAAGGCCGCTTCTCTCGTTTCCAAGCTCCTGCTTGGCTAACATCCCGAGGCGGAGCTTCGGAGATCCCCGCCTCCCAAGCGGAAGCTCGGGAGCCATAGACACCGCACCGATGTGAGACGAGGACGGGCGATGAGCGAGACGGACTTCCTGGTCGTGGGCGGACGGCGGCTCGAGACGGCCTGGCACGGGCCTCCGCCCGCCGAGGCGCCGACGCTGGTGTTCCTGCACGAGGGGCTGGGCTGCGTCGCCCTGTGGCGTGACTTCCCGGCAATGCTGGCGGAGGCGACGGGGTGCGGGGCGCTGGTCTACAGCCGGCTGGGCTACGGGCGCTCGGACCCGTGCGACCTGCCGCGGCCGGTGCGGTATATGCACGACGAGGGCCTGACGGTGCTGCCCGAGCTGCTCGAGGCGGCGGGCATCCAGGAGTGCATCCTGGTCGGGCACTCAGACGGCGGCTCCATCGCGCTCATCTATGCGGGGGGCACGCCGGCGGCGCCGCTGCGGGGGGTGATCTGCGAGGCCGCGCACGTTGTCTGCGAGGACATCACGGCCCGCTCGATCCAGCAGGCCGGCGTGGCCTATCGGGAGGGCGACCTGCGACCGAAGCTGGCGAAGTACCACGGCGGGAACGTCGATTGCGCCTTCTGGGGCTGGCACGACGCCTGGCTGCACCCTGACTTCCGGGAGTGGGATCTGACGGAGTATCTGCCGGACATCGGCGTGCCGATGCTGGTGCTCCAAGGGGAGGATGACCCCTACGGGACGGGGGCGCAGGTCGAGGCCATCGAGAGGGGGGCTGGGGGCGAGGTCGAGGTGCTGATGCTGCCCGAATGCGGCCACTGCCCGCACCTCGAGCAGAGGGAGGCGACGCTGGGGGCCATGGCCGCGTTCGTGTCGCGTGCATTCGGGGAGGACAGAGCCGCTATGGGCGATAGACGTCGCGGCGGTGGGCGACGCGCAGGACGGTGACCTCGCGTGCCAGATCATCCACACGATAGAGGATGCGGTAGTCGCCGACGCGGATGCGCCATTGATCCGTGGCTTCGAGCTTGCGACAGCGAGGGGGGCGCGGGGTCTGCTCCAGAGCTGTGAGCTCGGCCACGATGCGGCTCGAGGCGTCCCGAGGGAGGCGACGGAGGTCGCGTCGGGCGCGGGAGGAGAGGAGGACGGCGTAGCGCATCAGTCGGCGTCGGGCTCCGGGAAGAGGTCGCTGAGCGCGAAGCGCTCGCCGGTGTCCTGCAAGCTGTCGAGCTCGATGCAGAGGGCGTCGTACTCGTCCTGGAGCGCGTCGGGCAGCTCCTCCCAGTCGAAGGCGCCGTGCTCGGCGGCGCAGGCGGCCTCGATCTCGCGGACGCGCGCGAGCGCCTGAGCGCCGCGCTCCATCCCCGGCGGCCACAGGGCGGGGTCCGTGACGTTGGCGCGAACGAGCAGGGCGACGTAGGCCGCTGTGTCCAGACGGACGCCGACTGCCCTCCCGTCCCTGTCGGTGGTGAACTGCGGTGGCTTCAGATCCGCGCCAGGGTTGCTCATTCGCTTCGCATCCTCGCAGATGCCTTCCCTTCGCATTGTACAGGCTGACAGGTGGCTTTGCCAATCGGCCTGCACGCTCTCTACGTGCCCGTGCTGCCGTCTCCGCTCTCTGGCGGCTTCCACTCATCGGAGGCGGCCATCTGGCGGAAGTGCTTTTCGAGCGCTTCCCAGCGGGCGATGAGCTCGCGGAGCTTCTCGGGGTGCTGCTTGGCCAGGTTCTTGGTCTCGCAACGGTCGGTCGCAAGGTCGTAGAGCTCCCAGGGGCCTTTGCGGCCAGCCGCGACGAGCTTCCAGTTGCCGACCCGCAGGCCGCGGTTGCCTGCGTGGTGGAAGAAAAGGGCGTCGCGCGGCACACTCCAGTCCTTCGTGAAGGCGGGGACGAGGCTGCGGCCCTCCATTGGCGGGCAAGGCTTGCCCTTCCAGGTGGGCGAGGGCGTGCCGCCGGCGAGATCGACCAGGGTGGGGAGGATGTCGATGAAGTGCCCTGGATTGTGGCGCAGCTCGCCCTGGGCCTTCAGACCGCCGGGCCAGCAGACGATGAAGGGCGAGGCGATGCCGCCCTCGTGGTTCCAGTGCTTGTGGAGTTTGAAGGGGGTGTTGGCGGCGGTGGACCACCCTGGGCCGAGGCAGAGGTAGGAGGGGCCTGAGCCGGGCGGGGCCGTCTTGTTGTGCCTGTCGCCTCGGATGATCTGCTCGGCGCTCGCTCCGTTGTCGGAGCAGAAGATGACGACCGTGTTGTCGAGCTGGCCCATGGCCTCGATCTGGGCGAGGACGCGCCCGATATCCTGGTCCATGCGGTCGATCATGGCGGCGTGGATGGCCATCTTGGTGGCCTGGAAGCGCTTCTGCTCGGCGGTCAACGTGTCCCAGGGCACTGCGTAGCCGGCCTCCCCTGGGCCGATGGCGTCCTTGAGCTTCGCCTCGGGGAGGTTCCAGCTTGGGATGGTCTTCGACTGGAGGGGGGAGAGGCCGCAGTGGACGATGCCCATCTTGCGCATACGGGCCAGGCGACGCTCGCGGATGACGTCCCAGCCGACGTCGTACTTCCCCTTGTAGCGGGCGATGTCGTCCTGGATGGCGTGGAGGGGGAAGTGGGGGCAGGTGAAGGCGAGGTACTCGAAGAAGGGCTTGTCGGCATGTTGGTCGGCGTGCTCGCGGAGGCACTTGATGGCGTGGTCGGCGATGTGAGAGGTCAGGTAGAAGCCGCTGCCGGGCTTGACGGGCGGCAGCGGCTTGTCGTCTTCGAGGTGACGCTTGGGGTAGAAGAAGCGGTCGTGGTCGGCGATGAGATAGGAGTGGTCGAAGCCGCCGTCCTTGCAGGGCTTGGGCGCGGCGCGGACGTGCCACTTGCCCGAGTGGTAGCAGCGGTAGCCGAGGGGCTTGAGGTAGTGGGGTGCGACGCGCGCCCAGGCGGGGAGGCGGCCCTTCGGCGGGTCCATGCGCACCTGCTGAGCGTAGAAGCCAGTCATGATGCAGGCCCGCGAGGGCCAGCAGCGGCCGGTCGAGTAGACCTGGGTGAAGCGGATGCCCTTGGCCGCCAGGCGGTCCAGGTTGGGGGTCCTGATCTCGCTGCCGTAGCAGCCGGCGTCGGAGTAGCCCATGTCGTCGGCGAGGATCACCAGGAAGTTCGGCTTCCGCCGCGGCGCCTCTGCGGCCGCGGCGCCGCGGGCCAGCGCCCAGCCCAGCGTCGCGGCGCCGGCAGCCGTGCGCGCGAGGAAGTCTCTACGGCTGTACTTGTGTGTGGCTGTCTCCTGGCTCATGGCTTGGCGCATCCCTGATAGCTGGGTTGTGGTGGATCGGGTCCCCGACTGCGTGCGACCGGCGAGGGGCCACCGGCCCCCTAGCGGTAGGTCAGAGGGTAAGCGTCCGGGCGGTCGAGGGACTCGACACAGAGGTCCACGTCGAGAGCTGGCCAGTGGAGGTGGGAACCGTGGAGGAGCTGGACATCGAGTATCTCGGCCAGCCGCGCATCCCGGAACCAGGGGTACTCGTCGTATCCCAGGAAGTACTCCCTGTCCTTCACCAGGACCCAGATGCCGTGGGTGTCCACGTTGGTCACTTCAGCCTCTGAAGTGCTGGCGCCAAGCTGTGACGATCTCATCTCTGCGCTCCTCTTCCCGTGAGAAGAAGAAGAATCGGAATCCCTTCCACCGGAAGACGGTCGGGCTCATGAGCTGCGTGGCTCCATGGTAGCCGCGTCTATCTTCACGTCGGATCATACTCCCACCTGGGGCGGTCTGTCAAAGCCGTTCCGCCGCCGGTGGGCGCCGTGGCGGCGGTCATTCCTCGAGGATGTGGACGGCGGCGGGCGGGAAGACGACGGCGTAGCGGCTGCCCGGCGTGAGGGTCGGGGCTGGGCCGTCGGGGTGTGCGAAGGCGATGATGGGGATGCCTGCGTCGAACTCGAGACGCTGATAGACACCGCGATCCGCCGCGTCGATCAGTGTGGCCTCGACGGCGGTCGCCGCTTCAGCGCCGAGCGGTCGGACGCGGAGCAGCTCGGGGCGGATCATGAAGGTGACGTCGCCCTCGCGCTCCTCGGCGACCTGGATCGCGTGACCGGCGAAGCGCAGGAGCGTCCTGCCGTCGGCCGCGCGCTCTGCCGTGCCGCGAAAGATGTTCTCCGTGCGGAGGAACCGGGCGACCATCTCGTTGCGCGGACGGCGGAGCAGCTCGCCCATCGGGCCGCACTGCTGGAGCTGGCCGTCGTCGAGGACGGCTGCCCAGTCGGAGACGGCGAGGGCCTCTTCGAGGTTGTGGCTGATGTGGATGGTGGTGATGCCGAGCTGGCGCTGGAAGCGCCGCAGGTCGCGGCACACCCGCTCGCGCAGCCCCTCATCGAGGGCACTGACCGGCTCGTCGAGGAGCAACAGCCGCGGGTGGATGGCGAGCGCCCGTGCGAGGGCGACGCGCTGTTGCTCGCCGCCGGACAGCGTGGCCGGCCAGCGGCCGAGCAGGTGCTCGATGCCCAGCAGATCGACGATCGGCCCGATCTGCTCCGCC
>CAZDNN010000473.1:0-5275 GCA_964506385.1 uncultured Planctomycetota bacterium | reverse complement strand
GCTCCTCGGTGCCGTCGCTGTAGCGGATGTAGCGCCAGCGCTCGGAGCGGATGGAGTGGTTGTTGCGGCCGTGGGTCGTCAGGGCAGGGCGCTCCCGCGGGGCCTTTGGGTTCCTGAGCAGCGGCATGAGGGTGACGCCTTCGAGCTGCTCGGGCTTGGGCAGGCCGCACAGGTCGCAGAGGGTCGGGTAGATGTCGGCGAAGCTCACGGGCCGCGGGCAGCGGCCCTGGGGCTTCGTGACGCCGGGGGCGACCATCAGGAGCGGGGCGTGGGTGGCCTCCTCCCAGAGGGCGAACTTCCGCCAGTGGAGTTTTTCCCCGAGGTGCCAGCCGTGGTCGCCCCAGAGCACGATGATGGTGTTCCTCGCGTGGGGGCTCCTGTCGAGCGCGTCGAGCACGCGGCCGACGCAGGTGTCCACGAAGCTGATCGACGCGAGGTAGCCCTGGACGGCCTTCCGCCACTGCTTGTGCTCGAGCACTCGCTTGTGGTCGCCGTCGGGCCGGGCCATCTTCTTGCCGATGGGCGGCACGTCGTCGAGGTCGTCGTCCTTGACGTCGGGCAGGGTGACCTGGTCCTCCGGGTACAGGTCGAAGTACTTGCGGGGCACGTACCAGGGGAGGTGGGGGCGGAAGAAGCCGCAGGCCAGGAAGAAGGGCTTGTCGTGCTTCCTGGCGAGCTGCCGGGCGATCCAGACGGAGACTTTGTGGTCGTCCATCTCGCTGTCAGGGACGTCCACGGGTCCCCAGTCGAAGTGGGCTGTCCCCGGGATGCCGTTGACCGGCCGCTTGGGCGGGGCGGGGTCGCTACCCTTGGGGACGTAGTCGTCCCAGCCGCTGGGGTCGAAGTAGGCGGGTTTGCTCCCGCCGCCGTGGTAGATCTTCCCGCGGCCGATGGTCGTGTAGCCGTTGGCCTTGAAGTGCTGCTCGAGGGTGACCTTGCCCTTGAGCGGCTCGCGCCAGGGCTGGGGGTTGTGGTAGACGCCGGAGGTGGAGGGCAGGATGCCGTGCATGAGGCTTGTCCGCGAGGGATTGCACGCGGGCGCCGAGCAGAAGGCATTTTCGAAGAGCACGCCGCGGGCCGCCAGGCGGTCGATGTTCGGCGTCTTCACGTCGGGATGGCCGCCGAGGCAGCCCGTCCAGTCGTTGAGGTCGTCGATGGCGATGAACAGGACGTTCGGCCTGCTGCCCTCGGCGGGGGCGGCGGCGCCGAGGCGCGCGCCAAGGGCGACGGCGCTGCTTCCGACGGTGGCGGCGAGGAACTCGCGGCGGCTGGGCATGGCGTCTCCTCCTGCGCGGGCGTGGCAACCGGTACGCCGCAATCATAGCGCCCCGGCCTGTCCATTGCCAGCGGGAGTCGGCTCGCCGCCTTGACACGGCGTAGACCGAGGGCTATCCTGATCGTTCACGAGTAGTTGGGCTACACGCCAGGTGTCTAGGAAAGGAGCGCGCGATGCAGGAATACTGGCCAGGAATCGGGCAGATCAAGTACGAGGGGCCGGACAGCAGAAACCCGCTGGCCTTCAAGCACTACAACCCGAAGAAGAAGGTGCTGGGCAAGACGATGGCCGAGCACCTGCGCTTCAGCGTCTGCTTCTGGCACACGTTCAAGGGCGGTGGCTTGGACCCGTTCGGAGTGGAGACGATGGCGCGGGCCTACCACCACGACGACCCGATGACCGAGGCCGAGCACACCCTGCGCGCCGCCTTCGAGCTCTTCACCAAGCTCGGCGTCGGCTTCTGGTGCTTCCACGACCTCGACATCGCGCCCGAGGCCGACACCCTCGCCGAGACCAACAAGCGCTTCGACAAGATGGTCAAGCTCGCCAAGAAGCTCCAGGCCGACACCGGCGTCCAGCTCCTCTGGGGCACCTCGAATCTCTTTGCACACCCGCGCTTCATGTCCGGCGCGTCAACCAGCCCGTCGCCGCAGGTCTTCGCCTACGCCGCCGCACAGGTCAAGCGGGCGATGGACGCCACCCGCTACCTCGGCGGCGCCGGTTACGTCTTCTGGGGCGGCCGCGAGGGCTATGAGACGCTGCTCAACACCGACATGGGCCGCGAGCTCGACCACCTCGCACGCTTCTTCCACATGGCCGTGGACTATAAGAAGAAGATTCGCTTCAAAGGCCAGTTCTACATCGAGCCGAAGCCCAAGGAGCCGACGAAGCACCAGTACGACTTCGACGCGGCCTCCTGCTACGCCTTCCTCCAGCGCTACGACCTCGTGGACCACCTCAAGCTCAACATCGAGGCCAACCACGCGACCCTCGCCGGCCACACCTTCCACCACGAGCTCGCCTTCGCCATCGCCAACGGCATTTTCGGCTCCGTGGACGCCAACCGCGGCGACCTGCTGCTGGGGTGGGACACCGATCAGTTCCCCACCGACCTCTACGACACCACCCTCGCCATGTACCTGATCCTCCAGGGCGGCGGCTTCACCACCGGCGGGCTGAACTTCGATGCGAAGGTCCGCCGCCAGTCCACCGACCCCGAGGACCTCTTCCTCGCCCACATCGGGGGGATGGACGCCTTCGCCCGCGGCCTGCTCGCCGCGGCGGCCATGATCCGGCGCAAGCAGTTCAGCAAGTTCATCGCGAAGCGCTACAGCGGCTGGAACCGGGGGATCGGCAAGCAGATCGAGCAGGGCGAGGTCGGCTTCGAGGAGCTCGAGGCCTACGCCCTCTCTCACGACGAGCCGGTCGTGCCCAGCGGCAAGCAGGAGCTGCTGGAGAACTGGCTCAACGAGTACATCTGAGCCGCAAGCCCGATTGCGAATGCCAGATGCCAGACCTCAGATGCCAGATGCCAGATCCCAGATCCCAGATCCTGGATGGCAGACGGCAGATGGCGGAGATCAGCTTTCGGGCTGGATGGACTCGCCGGCGGCCTCGAGGGCGTCGTCGGCGTCGCGCCAGCGTTGGGCGACGAGCTTCTCCTTGGCGACGACGTCGCGCTCGCGGGCGAGGGCCTCGCGCTCGGCTTCGAGGCTGCGGCGGGCGAGGTTGATGGCCTCGCGGTCCCTGTCGAGGGCGGCGCGCTCGGCGCGGAGCTGGCGGCGCTCCTCCTCGTGGGCGCGCTCGAGCAGCGCGATGAGGTCGCTGAGCAGCGGCGCCACCTGCTCGTACGTGTCCCGTGGCAGCCGGCCGTGGAGGGAGCCGACGATGTCGCGGATGGCCTGGCTGGTGCGGACGTCCATGGGCGGGCTCTATCCCTTCGTCGCGGCGACGTATTTCACGCGCAGGTCGTGGAGCAGGGCGTCGAGGTAGCGGTCCTCGATCTCCTCGAGGTTCCCCCGCGTCTTCGCCTGGAGCATGGCGAGGAGCTCGATGGAGAAGCGGGCGCTGTCGAGATCGACATCCTTCTGCTTCGAGACGGGATGGGGGAACTCCCCGAGCGAGATGAGCACCTGGGTGGCGAGGTTGCGGACCAGGAACAGGAAGTCGGGCTGCGGCTCCGAGGGCTGCTCGTCGGCGCTCTTCTCGTCAGGCATCCTGTCTCTCCACCAGGGTCTGCGGCTCGCGGCGGATCGTAGCGCAAGAGGCGCGCGGAGTCAAGGACGGGGAAGCCGCTCCCGGCGGGCCTCGGCGAGGATCATCTCCAGGTTGCCGCGGTAGCCGATCATCTTGAGCAGGTAGAGCAGGGCCTCGGCCTTCTCCCAGCCGACCACGCCCACGTTGAGGTCCTGGCCGTAGTTACCGAGCGCCTGGCTGTTCGAGATGGAGAAGCGTTCGGTACGCCCAGGGGGCGAGCTTGGGGCCGAGCTGCCGGAAGAGCTCCGCGGCGCGGGCGGCGTGGGCGCCGTGGCCGGGCGCGGCCTCGGCCCTGATGTCGAGGCCATCGACGACGAGGGCGGGGTCGCGGCCGGCCACGCCGTCGCGGTCGGGCACCGGCAGGTCGGGGCGGCTGCGGGACGGGCGGTCCTCGCAGAACCACCAGTTGCCGGCGAAACGGAAGGTCTCCGGCTGCGTAGCATCGCGGACGTCGGCCGCTGCCTTCAGCTCGCGCCAGCGCCAGACCACGAGGTTGCCCCGGAACTCGCCGTTGCGGCAGGGGACGAAACGCGGCTGGCGCGACTCCTGGAGGATGCGGAGCACCCACGAGCGCGGGCGATAGATGGTGTTGAAGGCCGCCCCGCAGGCGTCGGAGCCCACGAAGGCGACTGCCGCGTCCGACCCAACGAAGGTATTGCCGACAGCGACCACCCGCGACGCTTGATACGTCACGTCTGGTGGCCGCGTGTGCTTGTCGGTGCAGCCGCCGAGGTTGATGGCTCGCCGCCCAGCATCCTGGAACCGGCAGCGGTGGACGAGGAGATCGCGCGTGCCGCCCTTGGCCTGGACGCCCGTAGCTCCCTGGCCGTCACGGTGGCGGAAGGTGGAGCCGGTGATGATCCCGCGGCGGCAGCCGACCATGTCGATGGCCGAGCCGCCGCCGCCCCAGCGCTCGACGGTGCACCCGCGGACCAGGAAGTCGTCCACCCCGGAGAGCTTGATCCCGTCGCGATTGCCGCCGTCCGTGACATCGCGGACCGTGAGCCCGTCGAGCACGACGTGGTGGGACGGGGTGTCAGGGCTGCCGCCGTCATCGACGTTCAGGCAGTTCACCCCCCCACGGACGAGCACGAGGTTGCGAAGCACCACGTGGCCGATGTCGCTGAGGTGCAGACACTCACTGCCCCCGTGGAGCACCGGGGGCCGCTCGGGGTCGGCAGCGGCCACGACGATAGGCTTGCCGGGCGCGCCGTGAAGACCCGCCACGCCGATGTAGCCGCGGTAGTCGCCCGGTGCGACGAGGATGCGAGTGCCAGGCTGCGCCTGAGCGAGCGCCAGGCGCAGCTCGTCCGCCGTCGAAACCGCCACATCGCCGTGCGCCGCCGCAGCGCTCAACGCCGCCAGGAGAAGAGCCAGGGGACTCGCCGTCATCGGGCCTCCGACACCAACGGATTGCCAGCCGCCGGCATTCTACGCCATCACGCACCGCCGTTCAAGCACGCGCGCCGCTGCGTTTGACAGCCCCCGCGCAAGGCAATACAGTAGAAGCCGGACGACTGCCATGCCTGACGCTCGGGATCGCAGGGGATGACGCCATTGGCTGAAGAGGCCAGCCGCACCATCGAGACGGTATCGGACCTGGCGCTGATCGCCGGGCACCTGCGGCCGAAGACCGTGATCATCCCCGGCGGCGACCGCGCGGACGACCTGCGCCTCGTCGAGTCCGCCCGCGACCACGGCATCGTCGAGCGCTGCATCCTCGTCGGCGACGAGACGGCCGTC
>CAZDNN010000472.1:0-5291 GCA_964506385.1 uncultured Planctomycetota bacterium | reverse complement strand
CTTGCGGCAGCGTCGCTTGCAGCATCGACGGCAACACCTGGTGAGAAATGCGGGTTAGTCCTCGGTTTGGCTGGAGATGAGCCCGGCGTATTGCCGGGGGTTGAGCAGCTCCTCGAGCTCGTCGGCTTCGCTGAGCTCGATCTTGTAGATCCAGCCGTCGCCGTAGGGGTCCTCGTTGATGCGGCCGGGCTCCTCCTCGAGGGCTTCGTTGACCTCGAGGATGGTGCCGCTGACCGGCGCGTAGACGCTGGCGGCGGCCTTGCACGACTCGACGGCCCCCGCCTCGTCGTCCTGAGTGACGGCCTCGCCGAGCTCCGGCAGCTCGACGTAGGTCACGTCGCCCAGCGTCTCCTGCGCGTAGTCGGTGATGCCGACGGTCACCACCTCCTCCTCGATGCGGACCCACTCGTGCTCGCGGGTGTAAAGCAGTTCCCTCGGGATCTTGCTCATCGCGGTGTCCTCGTGCGACAGGTTCCGTGCGTGTACAGCGGCGTGTCGGTCACGGTTACGGCCAGCTCCCCACGGCGTGTCTCGGCGGCCAGGCGGGTGCCTGCGGCGGCGAGCTCGGGCGGCACGTAGCCCATGCCGATCGACACCTCGAGGCTCGGCGAGAAGCCCGCGCTCGTCACGACGCCGACGGCGCGGCCCTCGCTGCGAAGCTCGCCCCTCGCCCGCGGCCGCTGGCGGCTCTCCGAGGCAAACGCGACCAGCAGGCGTTCGGGCGCCTCGCCGGCGAGCCGGCGCAGGGCCTCGGCACCGATGAACTCGCGGTCGAGAGCCACGAACCCCGCGGCGTTCGCCTCGAAGGGCGTTGTCGCCGCGTCCATGTCCTCGCCGAAGAGCGGATAGCCCATCTCCAGGCGCAGCGAGTCGCGGGCGCCCAGGCCCGCCGGCACTGCCCGCCCGTCGGCGAGCAGCTCGCGGAAGACCGCGACGATGGCCTCCGCCGGCGCGAAGATCTCGTAGCCAAGCTCACCGGTGTAGCCCGTGCGGCTCACGATGCACCCGTGGCCGCAGACGCTCGCCGGCGCGTTCGAGAAGTAGCGCAGCGCCCGCAGGTCCGCGTCGCTGTGGGGCGCCAGCACCTGGGCGCTCAGCGGGCCCTGGACGTCGAGCTTCCCCCACCCCTCGGCCGACTGCACGACGACCTCGCCCTCGGCCAGATGGCGGCGGACCCACGCCGCGTCGGCCTCGGCCGTCGCCGCGTTGACTACGAGCAGAAAATCCTCCTCCGCCAGGCGCATCAGGACCGTGTCGTCCAGGATGCCCCCGCACTCGTCGAGCAGGAAGCCATAGCGGCCGCGGCCGACGCCCAGCGCCGCCGCGTCCTGGGTCGTCACGCGGCCCAGGGCAGCGCCGGGGGCGCGGATGCGGAGCTGGCCCATGTGCGACGTGTCGAACAGCGCGGCGGCCTGGCGGCAGCCGCGATGCTCGGCCAGAATGCCCGAATACTGGACGGGCAGCTCCCAGCCGTGGAAGTCCACCATCCGGCCGCCACATCGCAGGTGCTCGTCGTAGAGTGGCGTCCGCCTGCTCACGCGCGCTCCCTTCCGCCGGCCGGCTTCCCGCCCGACTACATAGCGAAGGCGCCCTTGCGAGTCAAGGCATTTTCACCCGGAAATCCGTCGCGTCGCCGCGGACGGGCACGGCCGCCCGCTCGCGGGCGGGCGGCCGTGGGGATCATCCCTCGGACAGGGCTCGGGCTCAGCCGCCGCAGCAGCCGCAGCAAGGGGTGTTCCCCTCGCACAGCCCACTGTCGATCAGGAAGCGGGCGCTCTGGCGGACCGCCTCCTCCATGTCGGTGGCGCAGTTGTCGAGCTCGACGATGGCCCACGCGGTGCCGGCCTTCTCGGCGGCGGCGATCGACGCCGCGATGTCCACCGCGCCCTCGCCCACGGCGACGTGCGGGGTGGCGGGGCGGCCCTCGGCGTTCTTCTCCAGCGAGCTGTCCTTCACGTGGAGCAGGTCCACGCGCCCTGCGTTGCGCGCGATGACGGCGGCCGGGTCGTGCCCGCCGAAGGCCGCCCAGCAGATGTCCACCTGCGCGAACGCCTCGCCTGCCTGCGCCATCATCAGATCGTGGGGGCACTGGCCGTCCACGTCGTGGTCGAACTCCCACCAGTGGTTGTGGATGCCGAACTTCAGCCCGTGCGGGGCCAGCAGCTCGGCGGCGGTCGCGAAGCGCTCGGCGATGGCCTGGATCGTGTCGGCGGACGCGTAGTCCGGCGGCCCGCCGCCGGCGACCACGTAGCCGATCCCCAGCGCCTGCGCCTCCTCCACCGTCTCGCCAACCGTTTCCTGGGTCGGGACGCCCATGTGCGCCGAGACGCAGACCATCCCCAGGTCGGCGACCACCTTGGCGATCTCCGCCGGGTCGTTCCCGTGCAGCCCGGCGAACTCCACGCCCTTGTACCCCATCGCCGCCACCCGCTTCAGGACCCCCACCAGATCCCCCTGCGCGTCCTCGCGCAGCGAGTACAGTTGCAACGCCAGCGGCAATGCCACGGCTCTCTCCTTTCTCCACCGAGTGTCCTCGGGCCGGCCCATCGCCGGCCGCGCCGCGGCATTGTATCACCCCCGCGGCGGGAGTCAACGTCGAGATCTCCCCGCCTGCCGAGCGCGAGCCCGCGGACCATGATTGCGGACCTAAACAGGTCCGCAATCATGCCTCCCCCTCGCTGCTCCTGCTCCCGACGGGGCCGGGCGCAGGAGGTCACTGGATGGGGGGCATGGCGACGGGATGGCCGGCGAGCTGGCGGGCCTGGGCGTCGGGTTCGTGAACGCCGTAGAAGATGGCGTTGAGGTCGAGCCACAGGGCGAGGCGGCGCAGCTCGTCCCCGCTGAGCGCCACCTTGCTGTGCCCCTTGCGGAGCATGGCGAGCAGGCCGCTGCCGCGGGCGCCCCACGGGCCGCCAGGAGGGGTGATCTGGAGTTGGTTGCGGGCCTTGAAGCGTGGCACCAGGATGGCACCCTTCCCGCCGGCCCGCCGGTTGACCAGCGAGATGTAGCTGCGCGAGAAGCCGTGGGCCGGCGCGCCCGTCAGGTCGATTCCCTGTTTCGGCTTCGCGCCGCCGTGGCACCGGATGCAGTGCTTGTCGAGCACGGGCTGGACGACGCTGGCGAAGGCGAAGGGCCGCCCGCCGAAGGGGCCGGGGTCGAGTCGCGACGGCGGCCGGCGGAGGGCGAGGGCATCGGTGTTGGCGGGGGCCTGGCAGCGGTGCTCGTGGCAGCCGATGCACGAGGTCGTCTCCCCGGGCTGGACGTAGGTGAGGGACCGCATGGTCTGCCAGGCCATTCCGTCGGCGTCGAGTGCCTGGAAATGGACTGGCGTGCGCGCGGGCACGAGGAAGCGCGCGGAGCCGTCCGCCTCGACCGGCGCGGTGCCGAGCACGGCGCGCCCGTTCTCCTCCCCTGCGATGCCGATGGGCGGGCGGTTCGCCACGTTCGTGCTCTTCGGGAAGATCTGGACGACGCGGATCGCCTTGACCGTGCCGCGCGGCACGTCGCCGAGGCCCTCGTAGACGTCGAGGACGACGAGCTCACCAATCTCAGCCGCCGTCCCGCGTAACGCTGGCGTCCCGCCGGCCGCCGAGACGGCGGCGCTACGGTGGCGCGCGCCGGCAAGCACGGGCGGCAATGGCCGCGGCGCGAGCGGGCAGGGATTCGTCGCGCCGATGTCGGGGTCGCGGTAGAGCAGCTCGCGATTGCCCCAGCGGTCGAGGACGTAGAGACCCAGGGCGTTGCGGGCGTTGGCACGCGGCTCCCACTGGAGCGGCATGGGGCTGTAGGCGACCAGGTAGTAGTCCTCGCTGAGCGGCCAGGGCGCCGCATAGTACTCGCGGATGGCGCGGCTCTCGGCCTCGGGGTATGGGATCTCAGGGGTGATGCGGGTGATGGCGTCCTGGGCGTTGTCGTGGACCGTCGGGTCGAGGATGCAGATGGGGCCGGCGGCAATCGAGTGGTGGGGCGCGGCGGTGAAGAGGATCTTGTGCGAGCCGGGGATGGGCTGGGCGTGGAAGGTGCAGTGGGGCTTGGGCGTGGCATTGCCCCACACGGCCATGGGGTTCGTGCCGTCGGGGCGGGTCGCCCAGAGGTTCTGGTGGGTAACGGCGTCGCGGTCGATGTAGTCCCAGCGGGCGTAGAGGATGTGCCCAGTGTTCGAGACGGCGGGGAACCACTCGTTGGTGTCGTGGAAGCTCAGGGTGCGGATGTTCGAGCCGTCCGCGTCGCAGCGATGGAGGGTATAGACGTGCCAGCGGCGTGAGAACTGGCCGCCGAAACAGCGTGCATAGCCCCTGCGGCGGGTCGAGGAGAAGGCGATCCCGCCATCGGGCAGCCACGTCGGCATCAAGTCGTCATAGGGGCCCCGTGTGAGCTGCCGCAGGCCCGAGCCATCGGCATTCGCCTCCCAGAGGTGGTAGAAGCCCTTGTCCTCGTCGTTGAGCAGCGGCCCGTGGGGCAGCGGCCCATCGGGGCAGTGGACGTAGCTGAAGACGACCCTCCTCGCGTCGTAGCTCAGCCTTGGCTCCAGCACGCAGCCCTTGCTCGCGTCGAAGACCCGCCGCGTCGCCAGCGAGGTGCCGGGCCGCTCGAGGACGAACAGCCCGCCGCCAGGACGCGCCCGCCAGCCGTAGTACTGCATCACCAGGTGGCTGTAGCTCGTGGGCACCCGCTTGCAGAAGAGCAGCTCGCCGAACCGCACGAGCGGATTGGCCAGCGCGACGCGGCGCTTGAGCCAGCGGACGCGGAGATAGAACCTCCGCGCCCCCTGGGGCGACATCCTGCGCGTCTTCTCCGAGACGCTGAGGCCCTCGAGCTGGCGGCGCTCCTCGGCGGCGAAGCCGGGGCCGTGGGTCGCCTGGAGCTCGGCGACGAGTGCCAGCGCCTTGTCGAGCTGGGCCCTCACGGTCGCCTGGCCGATCGCCGGCCCGTCCTGCTGCCGCCAGTCGTCGAGGATCATCATCCAGAGGGCCAGCTCGGGCGGGTCGCCGGGGCCGACGGCCTGATGAAACGCGTCGGCGAGATGGGCCTTCAGGCCGGGTGCCTCTGTGTCGATGAGGCGCTGGAGCGCGGCGACGCCCGACGCCCACGAGCCGCGATAGGCGCCGACGGCGACCTGCGGGAGCGGCACGGCCCCGCCCGCCTTGGGCGAGACGTCTCCCGCCGACAGCTCGACGCGCAGGCGGCCGTCCTTGCCCAACGCGCAGCCGAGAGTCCACGGCCCGCCCTTCGTGACGGCGAGGACGATGCCGCTGGCGTCGCGGCCGTCGGCGAGCACGAAGAGCGGCAGG
>CAZDNN010000471.1:0-5295 GCA_964506385.1 uncultured Planctomycetota bacterium | reverse complement strand
GAGTTCTGGAACGAGATCAACTGCGTCTTCGGCTACCGCGGCCGGTCGCAGGACGTGATGGACTGGACGGCGGAGATGGCCCGCTACCTCAAGCAGATCGACCCGTGGGGCCACCTGGTGACCAACAGCCTTGGGTCCTTCCAGGTGGATGATCGCCTGTGGACTATTCCCGACATCGACTTCGCTCAGGTCCACGGCTACTGGCACCCCACCGGCGTGTCGAAGGAGATGGGCAAGGACATGGCGGAGTTCGTGCCCCACTGGCTCGGCCGCATCGACCACTACGGCAAGCCGCGCCTGTTCGCCGAGTACGGCCTCGTCAATCCGCGCTGGGGCCACAGCCCGCGGGCCGACGAGGACACCGAGGGGGTGCATCTGCACAACGGCCTCTGGTCGTCCATCATGACCGGGGCATCGGGCACCGCGATGCTCTGGTGGTGGGGCAACTACGTCCACCCCAACGACCTCTACTTCCAGTTCGCCGCAGTCGCGAAGTTCGTCGAGGGCGTGCCCTGGACCACCGCCGGCTTCCAGCCCGTCGGGGCCGAGGCAAGCACCCCGCAGCTCCGCGTCATGGGCCTGCGGGGCAAGCGCCTCACCCTCCTCTGGCTCCAGAATCGCCGGCACACCTGGTGGAACGTCGTCGAGAAGCAGCCCATCCCGCCGATCGACGGCGCGCGCGTCACGGTGAGCGGCCTGGAGAACGGCGACTACGATGTCCAGTGGTGGGACACGTGGAAGGGGGGCGTCGCGAGGAAAGAGCAGCGGCGAGCCGAGCGCGGCGCGCTGACCCTCGATGTCGGGAGGCTGCCTCGCGACGCCGCCGTCAAGCTCGTCGCCGCGCCCACAGAATGAGCCACGGCGGCGCGACGGCCTCGAAGTCCCAGCAGGGGGCGTCGCACACCACCTCGGCCCCATCCACGTACGGCTCCCGCTGCGCATAGCCTTCGCCCGTCCACCGCTCCCAGACGCCGTGGATGAACGGGTTGGTGCAGGTCATGCGATAGGGGCCGCCGGGGCGCAGGACGCGGGCCACCTCGCCGCAGACACGGGGCGCGTCGGGCACGAAGTTCAGCGAGTGGGCGTGCCACACCAGGTCGAACGCCCCGTCGGCGAAGCGGGACAGGTCGCGCATGTCGCCGTGGCACGTGGCGACCTCGACGCCGTAGTGGACAGCGAGGCACAGCACGCCGCGGCCCTCGACCTCGCCCATCTTCCCTTCGGGATCCACCAGTGTCACTTCAGCCACTCGTATAGGTCGTAGTGCTCGGCGGTCATGCCGAGGGCCTCGTAGACCTGGCGGGCGAGGGCGTTGCCCTTCTCGACGTAGAGCCGGAGGCCGGCCAGATCGGGCGACTGCTCGACCTGTGCCCTGAGCGTGAGGAAGAGCGCCCTGAAGACGCCGCGGCGGCGAGCCTCGGGCACGACGTAGAGCGAGTGGATCCACAGCACCGTGGCGTTCCGCCAGTCGCTCCACTCCGGGATCGTCAGGAGGCAGGCGATCACCCTCCCCTCGTCTTCGGCCACCCAGTAGCGGCCCTTGGCGGGATCGTCGAAGACGGCCTGCACGCCCTGCCGCACCGTCGCGGGGTCGAGTTCCAGGCCCTCGCTCTCGCGGGCCATGCGCACCTGGAAGGCGGCGATCGTCGCCGCATCGTCGGGCCGCGCGTGTCGGATCTGGATCGTGCTCATGGCCTGTCCATGGGAGGGCGAGGCTCCCGCCGAGCCGCCGTCGCGAGGTGGGGCCCGGCACCGTTCGCGGCTCGGCGGGAGCCTCGCCCTCCCGGCACGCTGTGGGACTCCTCAGCCAAGGTCCAGAGCATCGGCTCGGCCCGCTGGCAGAGCTGGACGGGGAGGCCCCAGGGGTCGCGGACGATGGCGACGACGCGGTAGAATGCCTTGTTCGTGCTGGGCAGCTTGAGGTCGGCGCCGACGACGCGGAGCGACGGCTCGGCGGCCCTTGCGATGAGGTTGGCGGGTGTCTTCACCATGCCGGCGTCGGGCGCGTCGTTCCGCTTCTTCTCGTATTCCTCCATCGAGCGGACGAAGCCCTTGCCGCGGAAGACCTGGCGCTCGATGTCGCTGGCGGTGAAGCCCTTCTCGTCGCGGGCGCGGACGCGCCAGTAGTAGGCCGTGTCGGGGTTGAGCAGCCCGACGTAGGGCACCGTCCATCGGGCCTTGCCCCTGAATGCCGTGCGCGAGAGCAGCTTCTCGAAGTTCGGCGACAGCGGCCAGCGCATGTCGGCGTGTTCGCTGAGCTCGAAGTGGTAGTCGGCGATGGCGTCGGCGGCCATTGACGGTGAGCCAGGGATTGACGAGGTCGGTCTCGCCGACATTCTCGATGAGCACCAAGCGATTCGGCTGCCAGCCCTGTCGGTACGCGGCGTAGCCGATGGGGTCCCGCGTCATCGCGCCGTCGATCGTGCCCGCGACCTGGATCTGGTAGCGATGCGGGCTGCCGGCGACGGCCTCCACGTGCTTCCGCGCCCTGTCGCTCGGCAGATCGTCCCACGGCGCCTTCGGCTCGCCGATGACGGCGGCCCATGCCTGCGGGGCCAAACAGACAGCCAGCAAGGCCGCCCAGAGCCGCCGCATAGCGACCTCCTCGCTGGGCAGGGCAGAGGCTCAGGCAAGGCCGGTGCGTTTGCGGTAGCGGATCTCCGCGCGCTCGGCGGCCTCGGGGTCCAGGCCGATCCGTTCGGCGAGGGCGATGACCTGCTGGCGGACACTGGCATCCGCCTGACCGCCAGCGTAGGCGGCGGCGAGCGCCTGGTCGATGATGAAGAGCTGGGCGTACCGCTTGAGCTCGTCGGCGCGCGCCTCGGCGATGCCCAGGCCGGCGGCGAGCTCGGCCAGGCGGTCCTGCTCGGCCTCAGCCAGGTCCTCGTCGGTGAGGGCCAGCGCCCAGGCGACCATGAGCAGCGTCTCGCGGGAGCGGCCCTGGGCCGTCTCGTCGAGCTCGACCTTCGAGAGCGGCGCCCTGGCCAGCAGGCCGTCCACGGAACCGAGATCCGGCGGCACGAAGTCGGCGAGGAACGCCTTCTCCTCGTCGGCGATGTTGCCATCGGCGTTGGCGATCTCGACGAGCATGCGCGCCAGCACGCCGCGGTCGTAGGGCTGAGCGACCGGCGCGGCGTCGAGCTGGGCGGCGAAGTCTGTGAGGGCCTCGCCGGCAAGCTGCGCGGCGATCCAGCGGCCCTGCGCGGGGTCCCAGACGAAACGCGACGCCACGGTCTGGAACGCGGCGACGACCGCCGCCTGCCTGTCAGCCTCGGAGAACGACGGCTGCCCGCTCCCGGCACCACGCACCGCCTGGTCGGCGGCAGCCGTGGCGACGCCGCGGCCCAACTGCCCTGCGACGCCGTAGCCGAGAATGCCGCCGATCGCCCGGCTCAGGGCGCTGCGCGCGCGGAACAGGAGCGTCGTCTTCACCGACCGCGCCGCGCGGTCGGCCACCTGGCCAGCCGCGCCCCGCTCCCTGCGAATAGCTGCCGTCGCCTCGACACGAACGTCCGATGCCGGGCAGCGGAACGTGCAGCTCATCGTGCTGCCCTGGGCTTCCTCCCGCTCGATGAGCGGCTTGATCGACTCATACGTGATCTCGGGCATGGCGACCTCCGTGTCACAGCGGGGAAGGCGGGGACAGCTTGCCTGTGGCCGGCAGGCGCGCGGGCCACCCCCTACTCTACTCGGCATTGCTACGCGGTCAAGTGAAATCGCCGTGAGGTTCTGGCAGAAGCAGGCAGCCGATGCCCCGCTGCGTTGTGCGAGTGACTGGCCGTTCACCCGATCGATGGCCAGAGGAGAAGGAGGAAGATGCCGCCAACCGTGGTGATGCCGAAGGCGACGGCGATGCGACCGAGCAGGCGCCGGTGGCCAAGCGCGGCGATAGCGAGGCCCTTGAACACCAGGTTCGACAGGCCGCCGAGGACGATCATCCGCCAGCCGGTGTCCACCTCCAGCCGCCCTGCCTTGATCATCTGCGCCGTCGAGAGGGTGATGGCATCCATGTCGGTCAGGCCGCTGAGGGCAGCGACGACGTAGAGCCCGCGGTTGCCGAAATGCTGCTTGGCCGCAGCCACGGCGAACAGCACGACGGCGTAGAGCAGGCCGAAGGCGATGGCGGCCTTGAGGTCCGAGGGGTCCCCCCCCGCAGGGATTTCGCCCGGCTCCCCGCTTCGCCTCAAGTAGAGGGCCAGCGAGACGGCCGCCATGATCCCCATCAGGATCCCGAGCTGCGGCAGCACTGAGCCCAGGATGCCCGGCGCGACGACCGCCACCTCGAAGGCCACCCGCGCGAAGACGATGGTGGACGCGATCATGACCACCAGCGCCGCAACGGGCGAGCACGCCGGCGCCTGACGCGACCGCCGGGCGTAGCTCACCGCCGTCGCCGTGCTCGATATCAGCCCCCCCAGCACCCCGCCCAGCACCGTGCCGGCCTTCGCTCCCAGGAGCTTGAACGCCATGTACCCGCCCAGGCTGATCCCGCAGATCAGCACGACCATGAGCCAGACCTTGAAGGGGTTCAGCACCTGATACGGGCCGTAGGCCCTGTTCGGCAGGATCGGCAGGACGACGAGCGCGATGAGCACGAGGCGGAAGATGGCGCGCATCTCGGTCTCGCCGATCCGCTTGACGAAATGGTGGAGCGGCTTCTTCCAGTGCAGCAGCAGCGCCACCGCGCCGCCCACCATCACCGCCGCCGGCGTCAGATCGAGCGCCGCTGCCGCGCCGACACCGAACATCACCAGCGCGGCGACCTCCGTCGTCTGGCCCGCGTCGGCCTGGCCGCCTTTCGCGCGGACCAGGTTCTGCGTCACCATCAGCGTCGCCACGCCGAGCAGCCCGGCGCCCAGCACCCAGCCGCCGAAGCTCTTGGCCAGGAGCGCGCAGATCGTGCCCATGAGGGTGATGAGGGCGAAGGTGCGGATCCCTGCCACATCGGAGTCCGCCCACTCGCGCTGGAGCCCCACAAGCAGCCCCAGGCCCAGGGAGATGCCGAGTTGCTGGAAGATGACCGGATCCACGGCGCGCGCCCTTCTCTGCCCTGCTTACAGGCCCCCATCATAGCCAAGCGCGAGGCCATATCAAGCCCCGGCGGGATTCCCGACCGACCGTGACCGACGGGAGGCGTGGCGCCCGACGCGCTGGAATGATGTCACACTTACGTAAGTGTGACATAATTATTCAGCCGGCTGAAGCGCCGCCGAGCCGCCGCAGGCGATTGGCACGCTTTCTGACACGTCCGAGAGGTGAGGGCGAGGCAGAAAGAAGGTCTCCGGCACCGCCTTT
>CAZDNN010000470.1:0-5303 GCA_964506385.1 uncultured Planctomycetota bacterium | reverse complement strand
CTTACAGGGCTTGTGTGGGTGGACGCTGCTTTTCCCAGGGCTTCGCCCTGGGCTATCACAGTACGCCCTTTCAGGGCTTCGGACAAGAGAGCCGCTGATCGCGGCATCGTCTATTCTGTGGGGCAGTACGTGGCTGCAAAGGGGCCTCACTTCGCTGAAGTCCTACAGGAAGAGATGTTCTTCTCGCGGGATGTGGACATCCCGCCCACAGGGTCGTGCGCTCAGTCGGACTCCAGCCGGTAGTCGCGCAGGAACGCGATGCCTTCCCCGACGAGGCCGAGGTCGATCTCGTGGATCTCGACGCGGTGGCCGAGGCCGTCGGGCAGGGTGATGGAAAGCTGCCCGCCGAGGTGCTCGCGGAACTGCTCGATGCCTTCGAGCACGCGCAGCCTGCCGCCCTCGCCGCGCTCGGCGAGCAGCGGATGCCAGATGGGGAGGCCGCAGGCGACGAAGGCATCGAGGATGCGGTCCAGCTCGTCGCGGGAGAGCAGGCCGGCCCGCCAGGCGTAGTGGCTGTCGAGCGCGATGCCGATGGCGACGGCCTGGCCGTGACGCAGGGCGTAGCCCGAGAGGCTCTCGAGGCGATGGGCGGCCCAGTGGCCGAAGTCCAGCGGCCTCGCATCGCCCATCTCGAAGGGGTCGGCGCCCTCGCGGATGTGGTCGAGGTGCAGGACGGCGCACCGCTTGACCGCCTGCTCGATGACCTCGGCGTCGCCCGCCGCGATGCGCTCGGCCGCGGAACGCAGGAAGCCGAAGAAATCGGCGTCCTTGATGATCGCCACCTTGAAGGCCTCGGCGATCCCGTCGAGCATCACGTCGTGCGGCAGGGTCCGCAGGAACTCCAGGTCGTTGATGACGGCGAACGGTGGGGAGAAGGTGCCAATGAGGTTCTTGACCCCGCCGAGGTTGATCCCTGTCTTCACCCCCACGCCGCCGTCGTCCTGCGACAGGGTGGTCGAGGGCAGCCGCACCAGGCGCACGCCGCGATGCACCAGCGAGGCCCCGAGGCCGACGGCGTCGAGGAACGCGCCGCCGCCCGCCGCGAGCACGCTGCTGTGGCGGCACAGCCGGTGCTCCACGATCTCGGCCGCCACCGTCTTCGGCACGCCCCAGCCGTCTTTCGCCTGCTCCCCGCCTGGCAGGATGCGCGGCTCGGCCAGCAGATCGACGCCCCTCCCACGGTGCCGCGCGTAGGCGACAATGGCGTCGGGGAGAGCGGGATGGGCATCAACCAGGCCGCGGTCGAGGTAGGCCAGCGCCTTCCCTCCCCTCCCCACGACGTCCGCGACGATGGGATTGGCCACGTCGAAGGCACGCCGGGTGAAGTAGACGGGGTAGGAGAAGGGGACGCTGATGTCCTCGATGAACACGCGGGTCTCGGATGCGCGGCGCTGCGTCTCGCTCGGCTGCCTGCGTCCGCTGGAGCTCATGGCGTGCTACTCCGGTTCCCCACGCTGGAGCGTGGTTGCGTCCGTCCCGACCCGCCTCCGCCCGACGCTACGGCGGGCAGGCCGCTGGAGCATCGGGGCGAGTGAGAGGACTCGATCTGTTTCTTCTCACGCATCACGCATCACGGGTCCACGCATCACGCATCACGAGTCACTGATGTAGCCTCTCACCGCGTCGGCAAGTTCAATCAGGTCGCTCGGCTCACCGAGATCACAGGTCGCGGCCCACGCGACCTCGCGGCCCTTGCCGACGCGGCCGTGGGAGCCGCCGATGCGGGCGGCGTCGGCAGCGGCGTCGAAGGGCAGCCAGTGGAGGAACAGCTCGCAGGGGTCGAAGCCCGGCTTGTTGTGGATGTCCACGTGGGTCGCGTAGTCGGGCTGCTCGCGCCGCTCGGTCCACCAGGGATAGGCAAACCAGGCGCCTGGCTCGGCGACGATCGCGATCTCCGAGCAGCGCGGATGCGCGATGCCGCGCTCGACCAGGGCCTCACCCATCAGCACTTCCTCGACGCCCTCCGCCTCGCCCAGCACTCCCGCGGCCTCGCGAAGGTCCCCCGTGTCCTGAACGTAGACGAAGGCGACCTCGTGATCGACGACGGCGAAGGCACGGGAGGCGTGGAAGTCGGGGTAGAGCATCCCCCGGACCTCGCGCGTCTGGAAGAGGCCGGCCTCCCGCAGCACGCGGTTCGGATAGAGGGGGCGACTCACGTCGGCGAAGGCGTAGTCGCCGAAGACCACCACCTCGTAGCCCGCCTCCTCGGCCCGCCGCCGCAGCGCCACGACGATCTCCGTGAGCTCGTCGAAGGCGGTGGCCGCCGCCGTGCTGCTCGGCCCGTGCCGGAGCAGCGCGTAGTCCAGGTGCGGCAGGTAGGTCAGCAGCAGGTCGGGCGCGGCGTCGGGCATGGCCATCAGCTCGCCGGTCGCGTCGGCGATCCAGCGGCTCGAGGCCCCAGAGGCGAGCGGCCCCCAGTAGCTGCGGAGCTTGAAGCGCCGGCCCACGCGGCGGCACAACTCGTCATATAGGCCCGCCGGCCGCGAGTACACCGCGTCGACCATCCCACCGTGGTGCTTGTGGATCGGCGCCGGCGACAGCAGCACGCCAAGGTCCTCCCCCAGGCTCTGCTGCCAGAAGAGCAGCCCGACGCGCTCCCCCAGCCCCTCCCAGATGCGCGGCCCCTCGACCAGAGCCGACGACTGCTCCCAGAACATCGGCCTGCGAAGCTGCCGCGAGTACCAGCCGTTGGAAACCACCCCATGCTGCGACGGCGCCGCGGCCGTGCGGAAGCTCGCCTGCACCGGGCACGTCAGGGCGGGGAAGACCGTCTGCATCGGGCGGAAGCACAGCCCGGCCAACTCCTCACCGCCACGCTGCTTCACGAGGAAGCCGTGGCCGAGGCCGGCGATCTGGATGACGAGCAGGCGGTGTGCCATGCCGCGCACGACCTAGCTTCCATGAAACCACCGAGAGGACAGCTCGGCGCCGGCGAAGAGCACGGCGAAGCCGACCGCGATGACGAGGAACACCGGCAGTGTCTGCGGCACCCACCACAGGCACCACGCCGCTTGGGTGAAGACCATCACCCGGATCGTAACGCCGATGTAGACGGGCACGGTGATCTGCACGCGCTGGACGTGATCGGCGGCAAAGCAGATGCGGATCGCGCCGCACAGCAGCAGGAAAAGCGCCACGATGCCCGTGGACCACGCGGGCTCGGCGAGAAACAGCATCACCAGCGGGCCGACCACGAGCACGCCGGCCGGGAGATACGCGCTGTTGTGCAGCCGCGCACCGCCCGCCTCCCGGGCCGCCAGCGCCGTGACCGTCGCCGTGTAGAATAGCGCCACCCCCGCGGCGACCAGGACGGCCGTCGCCACCAGCCCCCCCGCGAGCGACGCCCCGAGCAGCACGCTCCCAGCCCGACAGCTCCCCATCACCACCGGACCCACCCACGGGATCTCCTTGAGCCCAGTGTCATACGCCAGCACCGCCACGGCGAGGAGCACCGCCACGATCGCAGGCCCCTTCCCCCCCGTTCCCAGCGCCACCACCACGCCCACCGCCAGGAACAGCACCCCCACCGCACTCACCGTCCACGCGTCCGCCGCGCCCGACGGGATCGGCCTGTCCGGGCGCTGCTCGGAGTCCTTCTTGCGATCGAAGACGTCGTTGAGCAGCAGCCCCGCCATGTAGAGGAAGAGCACAGAGACGACGCCGCCCAGCGCCGGCCAGTCGAGCAGGCCCCGCGTCGCCAGCACGTAGCCCGCCACGGCATCCCCCGGCACGGTGAACAAGTTGGGCAGCCGCAGGAGGCGGCACCAGGTCGCGAGGACGCCGGGGCGTGTGGAGGGGGCGCTCACCGCTGGAACTCCCGCGGATCGACGGGCTCGAGGCCGAGCTCGGGCTGCCACTTCGGCGAGTGGGCGTAGAAGGCGTCGGCCGTCTCGCGGACCAGGCTCTGGATCGTCTCGTCGGCGTGGCCGTCCTCGCGCATGAACTCGACCACCTTCACGAGGCTCAGGGGGTCGCTGACCCCCCAGTCGGCCGAGCCGTTCACGAGGATCCGCTCGGCGCCGAACTGGCGGATGATGTTCGACACCCGCTGCGGCGTGAGCTTCGAGATGGGGTAGACGGTGAGGCCGAGGTAGGTGCCGAAGTCGCGGAGGATCGGCATCGTCTCCTCCGTGTTGTGGTCGATGAGGGTCCTCTCGCGCGGAACGCCCATCTCCTCGAGGATGGCGCGGATGAGGTAGGCGCCCTTCGGCTTCTCGAAGTGCGGCAGGTGGATGATGATCGGCATCTGCCGCTCGACGGCGATCTCGAGCTGAGCGCGGAACACCGTCTCCTCGTTCGCCGTGATGTTGTTGAGCCCGATCTCGCCGATGGCCACGCAGCGCGGGTGGTCGAGGTACTCGCCCATCCCCGCCATCACCTCCTCCGCCAGGGCGACGTCCTCTGCCTCCTTGGGGTTGACCGACACAGCGGCGTAGTGGTCAATGCCGAAGCGCCGCGCGCGAACCGTCTCGAACTCCAGGATGAGCTGGAAGTAGTCGAAGAACGTGCCCGCGTAGCGGCGG
Organism: uncultured Planctomycetota bacterium; assembly: GCA_964506385.1. Classification (GTDB taxonomy): domain Bacteria; phylum Planctomycetota; class PUPC01; order DSUN01; family DSUN01; genus CAZDNN01. The sequence continues at coordinate 780 of CAZDNN010000470.1, read as the reverse complement.
TTCGTCCCCAGCCAGAAGGACGGCTCGACACAGGCGCGGATGCCGGATGCGTACATCCGACCGTAGTCGTCGGTCGTTCGCGAGTACATGTGGATGTGCGGCTCGATGATGATCACGGCCCGGCTCCTTCTCCCTCCGTGAGAGGCCTCCGCGCTATCCACCTGCAAACCACGTGCCACGCACTCACCGATCCCCGCCGCACGCGGTACGCCGCGCAAACCCAGCTACAACAGGATAATAGCCAAACACGGCCCGCGAAGCAACCAAACCTTGCGCCCGCGGGCCGGACAACGGCTGTCCCGGGGCCGGACACCCCGTGTCCAGGCACTCTATCGCGGCCTTCGGCCGCAACCCAGGAGGAGAACTCGGCCTGGGCACACTAGAAAACAGAGCCAACTCGGTTGGCGTACGTGTCTAGCGAGCGCGACGGGGCCGGCCCCCACCGACCTCGCGTCCGTGGAGCTGGCCCGCATTTCTCACCAGGTTCTGCCGTCGATGCTCCAAGCGACGCTGCCGCAAGGGGAAGCGAGCGATTCGACCTGTCGGGACCGTGCGCAGAGCGTCGTGCCCAGTGCGCTCGCTCTCGTCGCGGGCAAGGACGCACACGCGGCCTTCCGGAGGCGTATCCGTGATGGATACACTGAGGACAGGCCGCACGGAGGACACCGCACGCGGCGACAACGAGCCGCTGGCGGCGACACCTGGGTAGAGTCGAGATGTGGCGCGATGGTGTAGGTCGGGCCTATCCGTTGCATCCCGCTCATCGAACCGGACGTGCGG
>CAZDNN010000469.1:0-5312 GCA_964506385.1 uncultured Planctomycetota bacterium | reverse complement strand
GCAAGGCAATCCTACCAGAATGTCGTCCCCGGGCTGACAACGCAACCGCCTCCCCACGAGGTGCTGCGGGTTGACTCGCGCTGGCGGATCGCTATCATGCAGCGGCCTTGCGTCCCGACGCTGATGCGTGGAGGACGGCCGATGCCGCGACGCCTGGCCACCGTCCTCAGCCGCGACGACTGCGACGAGATCCTCGACATCCACTGCGCCCGGCGCGGCTGGCCGTCCGACGGCGTGCGGCCCGAGGTGTAGTTGGCCTGGGGGGCGACGATGCAGCATCACGACGGACTCGCCGCGGCGGCCTTCGCCCTGATGGCCGCGATTCCCTATCTCGCTTGCGCCCCGCCCCCTGCCCCACAGCGGGCCGCTGCGCCGGAGCTCGTGGCGAGCGGCCCGGTGAGCATCGGGGAGGTGACGGCGACGCCGACCTCCGGCGGGCGGTTCGCGAAGGTGCGGGTGACCCTCCGCAATGCAGGTGAGGAGGCCGTCAGGGGGCGCCTGACGCTGATCGCGCGGCACGCCGGCACCGAGGGGACACGGGTGCGGGTGCCATTCGCCTTCGAGGGTGCCGAGAGGCTGGTGGTCGCGGCCTGCCCCCTCCCCGCCGAGTCGCTGACGCACGCGGGGGCCTCGCCCTGCCGCCTGACGGCGCGGCTCGAAAGCACCGGTGAGCCGGGCTTCGCCGACCAGACGCAGGTCGATGTCGGCCCGTTGGATCCCGCCTCCATCGCCGAGGGGAGGCCGCTCCTGCTGTGGGGCAAGCCGGCGACCGCCTCCTCCAGCCAGAAGGGCCATCCGCCGGAGCACGCGGTGGACGGCCTCGACGATACCCGGTGGTGCGCCGCCAACGCCAGCTCGGGCTACTGGTGGCAGATCGATCTCGGCGAGCCGCAGACCCTGACAGGCTGCTCCATCCGCTGGGAGTCCCCTCGCCATCGCTACCAGTACGTGGTCGAGGGCTCCGCCGACGGCACGGAGTGGGCGATCCTCAGCGACCAGCGCGAGCGCGAGGGCACCGAGCAGGAGCACCGCCTGAGCTTCGCCGCCCAGGGCATCCGCATCGTCCGCATCTTCGTCACCGGCCTCGACCGCGGGCGCTGGGCGAGCTTCTGGGAGGTCAGGCTCTTCGGCGAGTGAGGGCCCCTCGGAAGCTGGTGTGACACCCGTTCAGATCAACCGCGCGAGGTCAGCGAAGACGACCTCGTTGCTGAGGATGTCGGTGTTCCTCTCGCCCTTGCGGCCGTGGGTGTAGGTGAGGGCGGGGACGCCGATGGGCGCCTGGCGGGTGGGGCGCTCGAGGCTGGGGTGCCAGTTGGGCGTGGTGGGGTCCGGCGGGGAGACCTCGATCGCGTCGAACGTCTTGGCGCGATCCCTCGAGACGAGCAGCGCGATCTCCTTCGACGGGGCGCCCCAGCGGTTGTCGCCGGCGAGGACGGTGGTGAGGGCGACGTAGAGGGTGCCATCGCGATCGAAGGCCGCCTGGCGGGCGAACGTGATGCCGCGGTCGGGCCAGCGCTTCCGCACCCGCGGCAGCAGCGGGATGCGATGCCATCCACCCTTGCCGTCAGGATGGGCAAGCCAGCCCTCGGGCGGCTTGCGGGCGCCGAAGCGATAGGGCACCCACGGCACCCCGTCGGGATCTACCGCGAGGGCGCCGGCGCGCATCTCCATGCCCTTCTTCGGCCGGCGGATGCCGTCGATCACTTCGGCGGTGGCGGGGGTCGCCGGGAGCTTGACCCTCGTCCCGTCGGAGCGCTCCCACGTCTCGCCGCCGTCGCGGGAGCGCAGGTAGCAGACGGCGTAGCCGCAGCCCGCCTCGTAGACGTGCCACGCCATATGCAGCCACTTGCCCCGCGGGCCGAAGGCGAGGCCCGACTGCCATTGCGTGTAGCCGCCCGGCGCCACGCCGTGGAACAGGGTGGTCGGCCCCCGCCACGGGCCGCCGGGGGGCTTGCGGTAGAGCTGCATGAGCCAGCGCGGCTTGCGGCTCTCGCGGCAGGTCAGCAGGAGCGTGCCGTCGGGCGCGCAGACCAGGCAGGGGTAGGTGGCGCGGGTGCCGACCTGCTCCTCGTCGCCCCAGGCTGAGGCGTCGTTGGGCCGCAGGGAGCGGCGATGGCGGAACGGGTGGTGGTGCGGGTAGTAGATGATGTGGAGGTGGCCGGCGTCGTCGTGGGTGAGGGCCGGCCCGCCGTGGTTGTCGAAGGCCTCGCCGACCGTGCAGGTCGGCGACCACTGCCCTGACACGCGGTCGAGGGTGCGGATGCGGACCCAGAACTTCCCGTCCTGCGAGTCCAGCCACGTGGCGTGGGTCTTCTGGCCGAGGGTGACGATCTTGTTGCTCTTCGAGTAGGCCGTGGCCCGCCCGCAGCCGTGGCGGGAGAGGGTGAACAGCGCGCGAGGCTCGCCCGCGGCGGCGTCGGTCCGGCCGGACATGGCGACGGCTCCCGAAGCGAGGAGTGTGCGGAGGAAGGCCCTGCGCCCGAGCGTCATTTCCACTCCTTCGGCCACCAGCGCTTCTCCTTCTCATCATCGAGGTCCCTGCCGGCGGCCTTCTCCCAGGCGAGCCAGTGCGCGAGGTAGGTGCGCGCGGCGGGGATGTTGGCGCTGACGCCGATGGCCATGTTGGCGCAGCGGCGTGCGGCGGTGGCGACGAGGGTCTTGCGGCCGGGGCGGGTGCCGGCGGCGTTGGCCTGGCTCTGGGCCTGGACGAGGGCGCCGTGGGCGAGGGCCAGGGCCTCGGCGGTGTTGATCTGCTCGCACCAGCCGGCGAGGACGGTCTTGTAGAAGATGTACTGGTCGGGGGCCGAGGTGCCCTCCTTGCCCTCGAGGAGGTGCTCGGCCCGCTCGTTGATCTCGCGCAGGTAGGGCATGAGGTCCTGCCCCGAGCCGCCGCTGTCGCGGATCTCCTTGAGCAGCCACTGCTGGACGAGGCGCAGGTGCTTGGCGGCGTGGCGCGCCCGCTCGTCCGCCGCGAGCTTGGCGAACCAGGCGCGAGACTCCTCGACGCGCTGCTTCGTCTGCGCCACCCGCTCGGCCGTCACGGGCTTCTTCGGCTGGATGCGAAACCTGACGGTGAGGTCCAGCTCCAGGCCCTCCTCGGTGACGACCTGGACCTCGGCGGTGTGGATGCCTGGGCTGAGGCCAAGCAGGTAGTGGCCGCCGGTGGTGACCCGCCGCCGCGAGCCGAAGGAGTGGTAGCGGTAGAGCGTCTGCCCCGCACAGGTGAACTTCGTGATGTAGTCCTTGTCGTACTCCTTGGGGCGGAGGCGGCCCTTCGCGACCAGCTCGGCCAGCGACATGTATGCCTCGGGCGCGTTGTAGCGCTCCCAGTGGGGCCGCTGCTGGTTCAGGCGGTCGAGGTCGATGACGTGCAGGTAGTCGAAGACGGTGGTCCAGTGCTGGGTTCCGCCGGGGGTCTCGGGCTTGTGCTGAGGGCCGTCCTCGGTGGGGACGTGGTAGTAGGGGAAGAAGAAGAGCTTGCCGGTGGCGACCTCGGGCTCGGCCTTGAGGATCTGGGCGAGCTCGAGGAGGGCGTCGGCGAGCACCTTCTCGTCGGTGGCGAGGCGGGCCACCAGGTCTTCCTTGTGGAGGAGGAATCGCTTGTGGGTGAAGCTGCGCCCCTTCTCGAGCCAGATGATGTCGGCCTCGAGCTTGTCCAGCAGGTCCTGGCGGCCGGCGCGGCCGAGATCCTGGACAAGGAAGTGCGCGGCGAGCTTGGTCCGCAGGGCGTTCCTCATCTCGCGCTCGACATCGGCGAGGCGAGCGTCGGGCTTGAGGGCCATGAGGCGCAGGCGGGCCTTCCGCATCGTGCCGATCGACCGCTCGACACGCGGCTCGAGGTTGCCCTTGCCCCGGAACATCTCCTTGACCCGCGGCACGATCTTGTCCCAGAACTGCTCCTTGACCCAGCTCGCGATGACCTGGGTACCGATGAGGATGACCAGCTCCTTGCTGGTGATCTTCATCAGGAGCTTGCCGACCTGGGTGTCGATGGCGCGGTTGATGCGGCCGCGGATGGCGCGGCGGGCGGAGCGCTTGTCGTGGAAGGCGATGCCGAAGACGCGCTCGGTCTCCTGGTCGAGTCGCTCGTTGATCTTGCGCTGGATGTTCTCGACGGCCCGCGCCTGGGCCTCGCGCAGCGACTGGCTCTCGAGGACGTCGCGGACGCCCTCGCTGTCGAAGCGCCGGGCGATGCGGCGGCGCAGCTCCTCGACCACCATCCGCTCGATCTCCCGGCGCAAGGCGGCGCGCTCGCCCTCGGCCACGGGCTGGACCTCCACGCCCGCGAGGCGGCGGTAGCGCACGACGAGGTCGCTGACGGTCTGGACGTTGCCGCGGACAAGGTCGATCTCGAGGTCCAGCCCCCGGCGGGTCTCCCCGCCGAGGAAGCGGCGGAGGGTGGTGTGGAACGCCTTGCCCTCGACGAGCAGCGCCGTGCCGACCTGCTCGACGGCCTCGGCGTCCGTGCTGGCGGAGGCCGCCACGCGGCCCAGCTCCTTGCCGACGGCCGCCAGCTTCGCCTGGTGCTGGCGCAGCGGCTCGATGAACTCGGTGACCTGCGGCTTGTGGGGCCTGGGGTCGGCGGGAATGTCAGGCGGCGCCTCGCCCGCGCCGAGGCCGCAGGCGACGGCGACCACGCAGCCAGCCAGAGCAGCTCGTAGCGTCATGCTTCGCTCCCCTTCCTCCCATCGGCAGGAACTGGGCCATCTCAAGCGGCGGCATCGCGCCGCATGCGACCTGCTGTGATTCTACGGGGAGGGGCTGAGCCGGGTCAAGGCCGCCTCGTCGCGCCGGACGAGCATGGCCCCACAGAGCGGCACGTGCGCCCAGGGCAGCCTCGCGTTCGTTCACGCGACCGATCCCGAGAACCTCGTCCTGCTGTCGCTCGCGTCCTCCCGGTCGCTCTGGAGCGCTCCTGCCGAGGACTGCGATGGCGTGAGCGGAGGCGTCCCCGATCGAGGTGTTCCCGACAAGGCGTCGCCTCCTGCCATCCCGGGTCGAGCCCGTGACGGGTGGCCGAAGAGCTCAGGTGGAGGTGTGCCGCTTCATTCGGTTTTGCGCAAAACCGAAAATAGATCTCTCACCTGCTGTCCTCCACCCCCACGCCCGCTCCCCCTTCCGATCAGCCGCGCCAGTGAGCATGGCCCAGGATAGAGGCACGTGCGCCGACGGCAAGCTCCCGTTCGTCCACGCTGCCGTTCACGAGGACGACGACGCGGACGAGCGAAGAGAGGAATCCCGAGATCCGGCGGCCCGACTCGCGTGGAATCGATCTCGTGACACCCACACGCCGATATGATAGAATGGTGGGC
>CAZDNN010000468.1:0-5314 GCA_964506385.1 uncultured Planctomycetota bacterium | reverse complement strand
AACCCGGACAGCGACGTCAGCGATGGTGGACACGCGAGGATTGCGGTGGCGTGAGCGATTGCGTGAAAGATGGGGTGCCCAGCCGAGGGGTCCCCTGCAACACATCGCCTCCGACTGTCCAGCGATCGAGCTGGCGCGGCGGGTACCGCTGCGCTGGCGGGTCTGGGGCGCTGATTGCACACTTCTGGAAGTGTGCAATCAGCGCCCCAGCAGGGCCACCACGCCCTGCGGGGTCTCGCGTCGTCTCGTACTCCTGCGGCTCCCCCGTCAACCGGGCCACCACGCCCTGCGGGGCCTCGCGCTTCTCCGCGCCCTCGCCCACCACAGGGAGCAATCGACGACGACGGGAACGAGTGAGAAGGGGACCCCAACATCCGGCGGCCAGACTCGCGCGGCGTTACCCCCTTGAAGCCGCGGGGGATTTGCGCTAGTGTGGCGGGCCGTATCCCCGAGGGAGCCAGGCAGGAGGCCACAGGTCATGGCACACGGCAGGATATCGCGTCGGAACTTCCTGGGCGGGGCACTGACTGCCGCGGCCTTCGCCGTCGTGCCGAGGCAGGTCCTCGGCGCAGCAGCGAAGCCGCCACCCAGCGACACCATCACCCACGCCGTCGTCGGCACGGGCGGCATGGGCACCGGCCACGTCCGCATGGCCCTCGGCGACAAGAAGGCCAGGCTCCTCGCCGTCTGCGACGTGGACGCCCAGCACCTGGCCCGCGCCGTGAAGATCGCCCGGGGCAAGGTCCCCGAGTGCAAGGGCTACAAGGACTTCCGCCAGGTGCTCGACCGCGGCGACATCGACTGCCTCCACGTCCCCACGCCGCCCCACTGGCACGCCCTCATCTCCGTCGCCGCCGCACAGGCCGGCTGCGACGTCTGGTGCGAGAAGCCCATGACACGCACCATCGCCGAAGGCCAGCACGTCATCGACGCCGTCCAGGCCAACGGACGCATGTTCCGGCTCAACACCTGGTTCCGACTCTACGGCGGCTTCTACGGCATGGGCTGCCCCGTCGCACCCATCAAGAAAATGGTGATGAACCGCCTGCTCGGCTGGCCCCTCACCGTCGTCGTCGCAGGATGGACAGGGTTCAACTGGAAGCTCTACTGGAGCGGGAAGACGAGCTACAAGCCCGAGCCTGTCCCGCCCCAGCTCGACTACGACATGTGGCTCGGGCCGGCTCCCGTGAAGCCTTACTGCCGGCACCGCACGCACAGCTCGTTCCGCGGCTACTGGGACTACGATGGCGGCGGCCTCGCCGACATGGGCCAGCACTACCTCGACCCCGTCCAGTACATCCTGGAGAAGGACGACACGAGCCCAGTCGAGATCGAGGCGGTGGCCCCCTGGCCGCCGCATCCCGACGCCTGCGGGAAGTGGGGCCGCGTGGACCTGACCTACGCCGACGGCTGCAAGATCATCCTCGAGACCGACGCCTGCGGCCCGCCGACCACCAAAGGCCGCCCATACATCGAGGGGCCGAAGGGCAAGATCTACAAGGGCTTCAAGACCGACCCGCCCGACCTCAAGGACGCCCTCGCCGCCCTCCCCGACCCGCCCCGGCAGATCAGCGACTTCAACGAGAGCATCGTCACCCGCAACAAGTTCGGGCTCAACGAGGTGAACGGCCATCGCTCCAACATGCTCGTCCACCTCGCCAACTGCGCGATCCGCACCGGGCGCAAGCTGAGGTTCGACCCCGTCGCCATGCGCTTCATCGGCGACGACGAGGCCAACCGCCTCGCCGACCAGCCCATGCGCGCCCCCTGGCATCTCTAAGCCCCACGCCTCCGAAGGAGCCTCTCATGAAACCTATACGCCCTATTCGTCCTATAGGGCCTATCGCGCGGCTGAGCGCTGCCCTCGTGGTGGCCTGCTGCGCCGCAGCGGGCGCCGCCACGGTGGATGAGCTGGTGGCGAAGCTGCCTGCGGCGACAAAGGCCGAGGGGCAGCGCCTCGCGGCGCAGATCGTCAAGCTCGGCCCCGCGGCCGTCAAGGCAGCCTGCGAGAAGCTCAAGCCGCCGGCCCAAGGCGGCGACGTCCGCGAGCGCTTCGCCATCCACGGCATGGCCCTATACGTGGCGCGGCCCGAGGCCGAGGCCGACCGGAAGATGCTCGCCGGCACCCTGCTCGACGCGCTGGCGGCGGCGAAGGACCGCGAGGTCAAGGCATTTCTCATCCGCCAGCTCCAGCTCTGCGGCAAGGACGAGGCCGTCGCGCCACTCGCCAGGCTACTGAGCACCAGGGACCTCTACGAGCCGGCCACCCAGGCACTGCTGCGCATCCGCACGCCCGGCGCCGTCGCGGCGCTGGTCAAGGCGCTCGGCTCCGCGAGGGGCAAGCAGCGGGTCACCCTCGTCCGCGCCTGCGGCGATGCCCGCGCCGCGGCTGCCGTCCCCGAGATCCTCAAGGACGCGGCGAGCGCCGACCGCACGATGCGCCTGACCGCGCTGTGGGCACTCGCCAACATCGGCGCGCCCGCCGCCGAGAGCGTCCTGGCCAAGGCGGCCGCCGTCGAGCCGCTCTACGAGCGCTCCCAGACCACCACCTACTACCTCCTCTTCGCCCAGCGCCGCGCCGAGGCGGGCGACAAGGCGACGTGCGCGAAGATCTGCCGCGGCCTCGTCAAGACCAGGACCGCTCCCCGCGAGCGCAACGCCGTCTGCGCCGCACTCCGCACCCTCGCGGGCGCCCTCGGCGATGCGGCGCTCGACGACATCATGGCCGCCACCCGCCACAGGGACAAGCAGGTCCGCGCCGCCGCCCTCAAGCTCACCGAGACCATCCCAGGCGAGGCCATGACACGCCGCTGGGTCGAGCAGCTCAAGGCCGCGAAGCCCGCTGCGAAGGTGGACTTCCTGGCCATCCTCGCGCGACGCGGCGACCAGGCCGCCGTGCCCGCCGTCGTCGAGGCGATGAAGCACCAGGACAAGGCGGTGCGCGCCGCAGCGCTCGCCGCCGCGGCCCAGCTCGGCGGCAGCCAGGCGCTCTCCGCGATCCTCAAAACCACCGGGGACGCAGACCGCGAGCTGCGCCGGGCCGCCTTCCGCGCTCTCGGGCAGCGGGCAGATGCCGCGATGCTGCCCAGGCTCGTGCCGCTGCTGCTCGCCGCGAAAAGCAGCCGCGACCGCGGCGAGATCCAGCGCGCCGTCGTCGCCATCGCCGAGCGCGCCGAGGACCGCGATGCCGCCGCCGCACCCCTCCTCGCCGCACTGCCGACCGCCCAGGGTCCGGGGCGCGCGGCGCTCCTGAAGACCATCGCGCGCGTCGGCGGCGCGAAGGCCCTCGAGGCCGTCACCGCCGCCGCGAGGAAGGCCGACGACGACGCCATCCGCGCACTCGCCGAGTGGACCGACGCCAGCGCCGCGCCGGAGCTGCTCAAGATCATCCGCTTCAGCTCCCAGACCACCCACCAGGTGCTCGCGCTGCGCGGCTACGTCCGCCTCGTCGGCGAGGCCAAGCTGCCCGACGCCGGGAAGGTCAAGATGCTCCAGGACGCGATGGCCGCGGCGAAGCGCCCCGAGGAGAAGCGCCTGGTGCTCTCGGGCCTCGCCGCCGTGCCGAGCGCCGACGCGCTGAAGGCCGTGACGCCCTACCTCGACGACGCGGCCCTCGGAGCCGAGGCGGCCATCGCCGTGGTGAAGATGGCCGGCGCGCTGAGCGGCGCAGAGATCGTCGCCGCGCTCAAGAAGGTCGCCGCCGTGGCGAAGGACGCGGGCATCCGACAGCAGGCGCAGAGCCTCCTCGCCAGCGTGCCGAAGCCCGAGGCGCTCAACGTTGCACGCGGCAAGCCGGTGAAGGCCAGTGTGAAGCCGCAGGGCGGCAACATCCCCGCGAGGGCCGTGGACGGCAACGCGAGCGACAAGAACGGCTCGGCGTGGTTCGGCGCCAGGTGGCCCTCGTGGCTCGAGGTCGATCTCGGCAAGCCGACGACCATCGACAGCGCCCACGTGTGGTTCTACTGGGACGGCCGCTATTACCAGTACAAGATCGACGTCTCGATTGACGGCAAGACCTGGAAGACGGTGGTGGACGCGAGCAAGAACAAGACGCCGGGGACCGAGCGGGGCGTGGGCCACGGCTTCGCGCCCGTCGAGGCCCGCTACGTCCGCCTCCACGTGCTCAAGAACTCGGCGAACGAGGCGGTCCACGTCGTCGAGCTCAAGGTCTACGCCGCGCAGGGCAAGGAGTGAGGTCGCGAGTGCCCGGAGGCATGGCGTAACTCCAGCGTCTCGCTGGCATCCGCAGAGCCGCCGGGACGGCGGCGTTACGCGTCTCACTCGTCCCGATGCTCCAGCGTCGGGACGGGCCTGCCGCCGCTCCAGCGGCGCGAAGGAGAGCAAGGCTGCCCCGGCGGAGAACCCTGTCTCGGCATCTGCAACGCTGGAGCGTTGGTTCTCGCCGTCCCGACGCCGGAGCATCGGGACGAGCACGGGCTGGGGGATGGCTAAGAAAGGAGATACGGTGATGCGCCTATGGCTGTGGCTGCTCGTGGCGGCCGGCGTGGCAATGGCAGGGGAGGCGGCGAAGCCCGACGCCGAGGGCTTCGTGCCGCTGTTCAACGGCAAGGATCTGACGGGCTGGGTCGGCTCGGTGAAGGGCTACGTCGTCGAGAATGGCGCCATCGTGTGCAAGCCGCACGGCGGCGGCAACCTCTTCACCGAGAAGGAGTACGGCGACTTCCACCTCAAGCTCGAGATCAAGCTCACCCCCGGCGCCAATAACGGCCTCGGCATCCGCGCCCCCCTCAAGGGCAACGCCGCCTACGTGGGGATGGAGCTCCAGGTGCTCGACGACTCCGCACCCAAGTGGGCGAAGCTCAAGCCCTACCAGTACCACGGCTCCATCTATGGCGTCGTGCCCTGTAAGCGGGGCCACCAGAAGCCCGTCGGCGAGTGGAACGACCAGGAGGTGATTGCCAAGGGCACGAGGATCAAGGTTATCCTCAACGGCGCGACCATCGTGGACGCCGACCTCCAGCCCTTCATCGACGGCAAGGACACCGCGGACCACGGCGGCATCAAGCGCCATCCCGGCCTGCGCCGCGCGAGCGGCCACATCGGCTTCCTCGGCCACGGCTCACGCGTCGAGTTCCGCAACATCCGCATCAAGGAGCTCAAGTAGGAGAGAACGGTGCTCGTCCCGATGCTCCGGCGTCGGGACGGCGGTCCCCACGCTCCAGCGTGGCGAGGCGGAGTTGGCGCCTGCTCCGCCCAGTGACGCTGCAGCGTCGCTGTCTGCGTCCCGACGCTGGCGCATCGGGACGAGTGTCTCTATCTCACGGCGCGCGTCCCAGCGGCTTGACCCCCGCCG
>CAZDNN010000467.1:0-5320 GCA_964506385.1 uncultured Planctomycetota bacterium | reverse complement strand
AGACCATCGAGCTGACGAAGCGGTTCGGCCATCATCTGGCCGTGGACCGGCTGGACCTGGAGGTCTATGAGGGCGATATCTTCGGGTTCCTGGGGCCGAATGGGGCGGGGAAGACGACGACGATGCGGATGATCGTGGGCCTCATCCGCCCGACGGCGGGGCGGATCACGATCAACGGGCTGGACGCCCGTCGCCAGTTTCTCGACGCCATAGCCCAGGTCGGCTCGATGGTCGATATCCCGGCTTTCTACGGGGCGTTCAGTGGGCGGCGGAACCTGGCGCTGCTGGCGCAGACCTCCGGCGGCGTGCCCAGGGGCCGCATCGACGAGGTGATCGACGTCGTGGGCCTGACGGGCGCTGCCCGCCGCAAGGTGAAGCACTACTCCCACGGGATGCGCCAGCGGCTGGCCATCGCCCAAGCCCTGCTGACCCGCCCGCCGCTGATGATCCTCGATGAGCCGACGACGGGGCTCGACCCCGAGGGCAAGTTCGAGCTTCTCCACCTGCTCCGCCGCCTGGCCCGCGAGGAGCGGATCACGATCTTCCTCTCCAGCCACCTGCTCGAGGAGGTCGAGGAGATCTGCAACCGCGCCGCCATCATCAAGGAGGGGCGGCTGCTCGTGTGCGGCGACGTGCGGGGGCTGCTCGCCGAGGAGTTCCGCAGCTACCGCGTGCAGGTCACCGACGTGCGGCGCGCGCTCGCGCTGCTCGAGGGGCAGCCGTGGGTCGAGCGGGTCGAGGCGGTAGACGGCCGGCTGGTCGTGACGTGCCGGCAGGAGGACGCGGGGCAGATCGCCGAGCGCCTGGTGCCCAGCGGGGTGGGCATCAGCGAGCTGTCGCCCCAGGTGAAGAGCCTTCGGACCCTCTTCATGGAGCTGGTCCACACGCGCGGGGAGGGTGGGCAATGAGCAAGCCTCGCGTCCCAGTGCTCGGCAGCGTCGCCCGCATCGGCCGGCTCACGCGGGTCGAAATGTTCAAGCTCATCGGCCACAAGCTCTTCCCGTGCATCCTGGGGATCACGCTGGTGTTGACCGTCGGCCTGGCGGTCGTGGGGATGGGCTTCTCGAGGGGCGGGGCGAGCGTGCGGTTCTCGAACTACAGTCTGTGGGTGGTCAGCTCGACCTACGCGTTGCGCATCGCCATAATCATCCTGGTGGCGCAGGCCGCCATGTCAATGTCGTCCGAAGCCGGATCGCGGACTCTTAACACGATTCTGTCGAGGCCGATCCGCCGAGTGGAGTTCATCACGGCCAAGGTCCTCTCCCTCGTGGTGGCCACCGTGCTCGTGTTCCTGGTTTCCGGCCTCGCGGGGTTCGTGATGGGCGGGTTCGTCAAGAACCCACTGGCGCGGGGGCGCGCGGTGACGACGGAGAGCGGTGAGATCGAGTGGCAGCCGTCTGGGGGCTGGCCTTCGTACGATGATGCCGTGGACCCGCTGTACCCCGACACGGTGATGGCGACCCGAGGGGAGGTGATCGGCACGATCCTGAAGGGCTATGTGCTGCTCCTGGTGCCGGCGCTCGCCGCGGTGTTCGTGGGGTTCCTGATCGGCACGCTCATCGACTCCTCGGGGCTGGCCATCGGGCTGTCGATCGGGCTGTCGGTGACGCTGGTGATCGGGGAGTTCTCGCCGTTCCTGTTCGTGGACTACGTGGGCCGCTTCACCTACTTCAACCCGCTTCCTGAGCTGGCGACGGTGATGGCGAACGCGGGGAAGGGGACGGCGCCGGTGTGGGACAAGGTGCTCAGCGGGGTGGGCATCTCGAGCCTGTATGTGGCGGGGAGCCTGCTGCTCTCCTACCTGTTCTTCTGCCGAAGGGACGTGACGCTGTGATCCGCTGGGCATGGATGCTGCTGTGGGGCGCTGCCGCCGCGGTGCAGGCGGCGTCAGTGAGCTACTACCCCCTCGAGTTCCAGGGCGCCGCCGAGCACGGTGTGTTCGCCACGGATCTGGACGGTGACGGCACGAGTGACCTGGTGGCTCTGGGCCGCGGCCGCATCTCGGTCTATCGCGGGCAGAAGGGCAAGCTGTACCCCAAGACGCCCGAGATCATCCTCACTGGCTCGGCCGCTTACTTCGCCGACGTGGCCGACATCGCGGCCGCACCCGGCAATGAGCTGGTGGTCCTGACCGCCCACGGCATCTCGTGCTTCGTCCACAGCCAGGGGCGCTATGCGTCCCGCGCCGTGAAGGTCCTCGAGACCGACACCATCCTCTCCCTGCCGCTGCTGCGGGGCGCCATCGAGAACGTGGCGTTCGCCACCGTGGACGTCCTGCCGTGGAACTTCGCCTTCGACGCCGACGGCGACGGCCGCGACGACATCCTCGTCCCCCACGGCGATGGCACCGACGTCTACCTCCAGACCCAGCCCGGCACCTTCGCCAAGCCCATTCGCCTCCGCCTCTTCCCACTGATCTTCCACAGCAGCGTCGGCGGCCTCCAGGCGGACGCCCTCGCGAAAGAGGCCGGCGGTCGCGTTCGGCTCGAGTTCGTCATGCGCGAGATGGAGCGGCGCGACGTCAACGGCGACGGAAAGCCCGACCTGTACTGCAAGCCCGTCGTGCGCATGAACGTCCTTGTCGCGGAAGCCATCTGGTTCGCCCAGAAGCACACCGGCGGCTTCGACCCTGTGCCGGCGAACGTCCCAGGCGGCCTTCAGCTCACGCCCGACCGCCAGCGGGTAGACATCAACGGCGACGGGCGCATCGACCGGATCGCCGAGGAGAACGCCCTCGACGACCCCTTCAACATCATCACACGCGTCCGCTACTGGCTCGCCGACAAGGACGGCCGGCTCACTGCCAGCCCCACCGATACCATCGGCGGCCAGAACATCCTCGTCCACACCTTCCTCCCCGTCCATGACTTCAACGGCGACAAGGCGCTCGACTTCGCAATGTACAAGACCGACATTACGGTGACCCAGGTCGCCAAGTGGATCCGCCAGAGCTTCGGCCAGATCGAGGGCGACCTCAACCTCTACTACTTCGACCGCAAGGCCAACCGCTACCCCCGCACCCCCGCCTACACCAAGCCCATCCGCATGAGCTTCAAGGTCGATCTCCAGGACGTCATGATCGGCGGGGTGTGGGAGCGGTACCTGAGCACCATGATGCGGTTCAACGGCGACTACAACGGCGACGGCCGCCTCGACCTGCTCGTGCGCGAGAAGACCCACCGGATCGGCATCTACTTCAACACTGGGAACGGCAGGAGGCTCTACCGCCGCGACCCCGACGTCGTGATCGAGGATCTCCCCATGTTCGGCGGGATGGACATCGGGGATCTGAACAGCGACGGCTGCGACGACCTGATCCTCTCGGCGGCCCACGACCTCTTTGCCCCCGGCACCCCGCGGGCCGACGTCATCGCCGTCTACGTCTCCCAGCGCAAGTGATCTCTGAGGACGAGTGCCCCATGCGTGCAGCCGTGCTGGAAGCCCGTGAGTCGATGGCGGTAAGAGAGATCGACGAGCCTGCCCTGCGCCCGGGCCATGTCCTCGTGGCCCCGAAGGCGGTGGGGATCTGCGGCACCGACCTCCACGTCTACCTGGGCACGATGGAGCATCGCGTGCCCTATCCCGCCGTTCTCGGCCACGAGTTCGCAGGCGAGGTGGTCGAGGCCGCCGCCGACGTCGAGGGCTTCGCGCCTGGCGACCCCGTGGCCGTTGACAACGTCATCAACTGCGGGCACTGCCCCCGGTGCGCCGAAGGCCAGCGCAACGTCTGCGAGCGGATGAACGTCTTCGGCATTGACAGCCCGGGCGCCCTGGCCGAGCTGGTCGCCGTGCCCGCACGCCTCGTCTATCCCTTCCCGCGGAGCCTGCCGATCCACGTCGGCGTGATGGTCGAGCTCTACTCCATCGCCGTCCACGCCTCGCGGCGCACCCACGTCGAGACGGGCGACACGGTCGTCGTCCTGGGTGCTGGCCGCCTCGGACTGTCGATCCTCGACGTCCTGCGCCTCAGCCCTGCCCGCCAGCTCATCAGCGTGGACGTGGACCGCGCCCGCCTCGCCGTGGCGGAGCAGCTCGGCGCCGACGCGGCGCTCAGCCCTCTGGAGTGCAACGTGGTCGAGGAAGTGATGCGGCTCACCGGCGGGCGCGGCGCCGACAAGGTGGTCGAGGCGGTGGGCCATCCCGTCGAGGTCGAGGGCCAGGGCTCCCCGACCTGGCAGGCATTCGAGATGATCCGCTCGGCGGGCCAGATCACCCTGCTCGGCCAGGGCGAGCAGATCGACAGGGTCTACTGGCGCGAGTTCGTCCTCAAGGAAGCCACGGTCGTCGCCTCGCGGCTCAACCTCGGCGACTTCCCTCGCGCCATCGCCCTCCTCGAGGCGGGCCACCTGCATCCCGACCTCATCATCACCCACCGCGTGCCCCTCGCCGAGGCGCCCGACGCCTTCGCGTGCCTCGCCGCAGGCGAGCCAGGCATGATCAAGGTCGTCGTCGAGCTCTAGCCCGCTCGTGACGCTCAGCACGCAGGGACCGTCAGCGTCGTCACGCGGGGGCCCCGCAGCCCCCTCCCTTCCCCCGCCGAAGCGGCGGAAGGCGGCCCCCTACGTGCCTCCGCTGACGGGGAGACTCCCCGACGCGGCACGGAGAGCGCAGGGCGAGGGCAACGCCCGGCACCTCGCGTCCTCAACTGTCCACCGGTGTGTTTGACTCGCGGCGCCCGAGCCGTATAATCGGGTCGTCACGCGGACGTGGTGAGAAAGGCTGCAAGCGGATTGGCTGATCGGCAGGCACTACTCGACCGACTGCTCCACCTCCAGGAGGAGTTGCGCAACGCGCTGATGGAGGAACTCAGCGAGGAGCAGGAGGAACTCGCCGAGATCTTCAGCCCCAACTCCTTCTCGAACAAATACGAGGTCTACCGCTACAAGTACACCGAGCGCCTGGACACCCTCAACCGCATCATCGCGGAGATCCAGCGGTCGGAGGGCGGCCGCCCCACCTTCAAGGTCTACACCGTCGAGGCAACGGGCCGCGAGGAGCTCGTCCACCTCGTCAACAAGCGCCTCGCCAAGGTCCGCCCCAACGTGATCGCCGACCTCAAGGTCTTCCACGACCGCTCCGACAACCGCTGGGTCGCCGTCATCGTCTGCGGCTACTGACGGCCTACGCCGTGCCGCGGCGGCTCGGCCGGAGCCTCGCCCTCCCATCCCGCAATCCTCTCGCAGAGCCCGGCGCTATCTGGGGAGGCGGTCCAGCCCGCATTTCCCAGTGTGCCGTGCCAAGGCACCAGTCTCTAGCGGGGGTGAATCCCCGCCGGGCAACTGTCGCTCCTGCCCGTAGCAATCGGAGCGGTTGTGGAGGC
>CAZDNN010000466.1:0-5326 GCA_964506385.1 uncultured Planctomycetota bacterium | reverse complement strand
ACCTCAAGGAGTTCATCCGCCAGTGCGTCTTCCTGCGTCCCGGCGTCTTCATCGTCTTCGACCGCGTCGAGACGACGCGGCCCGACCTCGAGAAGCGCTGGCTCATGCACCTCGTGGGCGAGCCGAAGATCGACGGCAAGCTCCTGAGGACGCAGGTCAAGGGCCACATCGAGGACTACGACGGCGGGCTCACGGTCTCGCGCGGCAGCGGGGGGGCCACCCTGCGCTGCCACACGCTGCTCCCCGCCCAGCGCCGGCTCCGTCGCGTCGGAGGCGCCATTCCCAATGTTCCCACCAAGCTGCTCTGCCGCGTGCCCCGTACCCGCCACCGCATGGGCTCCGGCAGCCGCTGGCTGTTCACCGACCCTCTGATCCTCTACTACAACGACCCCATCACCGGGACGAAGAGGCCCGCCATCTGCTTCGAGCGCGACACCCCGACGGACGTCGAGTACGAAGTGACCGACAAGGAGCTGTACCTCAAGTTCGATGCCTACGAGCGGGGCCGCGTCACGGAGGTCCGCTTCCAGCTCGCCGATTTCGCGACTCTGCTCGAGCTCGTGTGTGAGATTGGCCGCAAGAGCATCTGGCACGTGCCTCTCCACTACCTGCCCGGCTATGAGTACTACAACGAGGGCATGAACTACGCCCCGGCCTACCGCAGGGGCGTCTGGGAGGCCCCGCGCGACACCGCCGCCGAGCTCTTTGGATCCCCCAACGATCACGGCAGTTGGCGCCTCGAGGTCTACCCCGCGAAGCCCGCCGCCCGTGACGTCTTCCTCAACGTCATCCAGGTGCTTCCCGCCGACGGCGCCGAGATCGCCAGCGTGAAGCTGCGGGACGACGCCGACCGCGCCCAGGTCACCGTGGTCGTCGCCGGCATGATCTACACCGTCGCCTTCGACAAGGCGGGGAAGGTCGCCGGCCACATCCGCATCAGCGACACCGAAGGGAAGGTCCTCGCCGAGGCCCCCCTCGCCGCCAAGGTCGTCCAGAAGGACGCGTGGTAGGGCGCCCCTCCTTCCTGTTGCACGGCACGTCACGCAGCCACGAGAGGCGCCGCCTCGTGGCTGCGCGCGCATGTCCGGCGCGTGCAGGGTCGCCTTGTCGAGGGGGGCTCAGCGCCCGCCGCGGCGGGGCTGCCGAGGGTTCCTGGGCGGCGGCTTGGGCATCTTCGTGGCGAGCCACTTCTCAGCGCGGGCCAGGAGCTGGACCCGTCGGCCGATGAGGGCCGCGATGGCGGGGGCCTTGGCTTCCTGCTGGAGCGCCTTCCATTCGTCTGCGGCGGCTGTGAGGTCCAGGGCCCGCTCGTACATGCAGGCGGCCTGCATCCGCAGGGCGGCCGACTTGCGGTCGCGGCCGAGGCGCGCGAGCGCCCGCGCGGCGCCCCGGTAGTCGAAGGCCGCGGCCAGCCGTTCGGCGTCCCACAGCGGCGCCAACAGGCCACGGGCCTCGGCACAGTAGGCAGGGGCCTTGGCATCCAGGTCGCTCGGTTCGTAGACAGCGGTGGTGGGGCACGTGGGGTCTTTGGCCGGCGCGAGACCGAACGAGCGTGCGAGCGCGTGGAGGGCAAGCCGCCGGGCTCGCCGCAGCTCCCCATCCTTGTCCCCGCCGAGGCCCGCGAGCGACACGAGCACTGGGCCGCCGGGCCGCGTGGGCGCCAGGGCGCGGCCGTAGCCCGGCATGCGCACGGCGGCGGCCGTCACGCCGATCACCCGCACGGCCTGGGGGTCGGCGAGCTGCCGCAGGACCAGGGCCGCCAACTCGCGGCGCCCGTCGCCGTCGGCGGCTGGCGCCGGCTGGCGAGCGCAGTCCACGGGGATCTTCAGCGGCTGGAGCGATCGCTCGAGCTCGCGGCCCAGCTCCCGCGCCCGGAGCCACGTTGTCGAGCCGACCGGCACGACCAGGAGCTTCGCCCGCGTGGCGTTGGCGCGCTGGACCTGCCAGAAGCGAGGCTGCTTCGCCCTGTCCTCGTTGCGGTCGGTCACGATCTCGGGGAACTGCCGCCGCAGAGACTCGAAGGCGGCGGCGCGCACCGCTGGCTGCGACGCTCCGAGCAGTTCGATGTCGCCGACCACCGGGAAGTCGTTGTGGAGCCGCCGCAGGCCGCCTCTCAGGGCCTCGCGGACGGCCTTCTCGTCCTTGTAGGCGTCGAGCAGCGTCGCGAGGGTGACGGCGTGTGCTGGCGTCACGAGGCCCGCTGCCCAGGTGGCGGCCAGCTCGCGGCTCCGCGCGGCGCCGGAGCTCAGCAGCGGGAGCAGGAAGGGCAGGGCCACGGGGTCGAGCCAGCGGCTCAGCGCGGCGCCCGCAGTGGCCCGCAGCTCCGGCTCGCGGAGGGCCTCGACGAGGAATGGGACGGCGAAGGGCTCTCGGCAGGCGGCCAGCTTCTTGAGGCAGGCGAGGCGCAAGGCGCTGTCGTTGGCATTGGCCAGCCGCTCGGCCAGGATGGGCGCGGCGGCGCGGCCTGCGATGTCGGCGAGTGCCTCGGCGGCGGCCACATGGAGCGGCTGGTCCTTCGGCTCGGCGAGGATCGAGCGAATGGCGGGCAGGCTGGCGGGGTCGCCGATAGCGGCGATGGCGCGAAGTGCGTGGAGTCGCTCGGCCGCCTTCCCGTCGGCCAGTGCCTGCCGCAGCATGGGCAGCGCGGCGCGGCCGATGGCCGCGAGCTTGTGCTCCGCGGCCCGGCGCCCGGCTTCCTTCTCGCCATCGAGGGCGTCGATGAGGGTGTGGACCTGCTCGCGGGCCTCGAGCCGCTCGAGGAGGGCCGCCGAGACGGCAGCGTCCCCTGGCGCCGGGGCCCGGTCCGCCTGGTCGATCTCCATGCGGGCCACGTCACCGGTGGCGACGACCACGGTACCGCCGACATCGAGCTCGATCCGCACCTCGTCGCCCTTTGACCGCACGCGGCCCCGCAGCTCCTGGCCGTTGCGCAAGACCACCAGGTCCGCTGCGCCCGGCCGAGCCAGGCATGCCAGCGCGACGAGCAGGACGAGACGCGGCAGCCGAGGCGAGGGGGTCACGTGTCGCTCCTCTTCTTCCTGCGCAGGAAGCCGAGCAAGCCGCCGCCTTTCTTCTCGGGCTCGGCATCGGGCTCAGGCCTGCCGGCCTCGGCGACGGGCTCCGCCTTGTCAACGAGCTCGAACAGGGGGCCGGCATCCTCCTGTGCGTCGGCCTCCCCATCGGCAGGGGCGGGGCGGGGTGTGGGTGGCGGCTGGTCGTGGGGCGCGGAGCGGGGGCGCTCGGGCTCTTCGGCGGCGGCGGGCCGCTCGCCGGCCTCGATGCGGTCAAGGAAGGCGAAGAGGTCCTCGAGGTCCTCCTCGCTGGCCTCCTGCTTCGCGTGGACGTGGCGCTTCGCCTCGGGGGCCGGCTCGGGCTCGTCGCGGGCGGAGGCCGGCTTCGCCTCGGGGGATGGCTTGGCGGCGGGGGCGTCTTCTGGCGCATCCTTGGGGCGGATGCCGCCGTCGGGGCCGACGAGGAGGGTCTCCTCATCTGGCTTGTTCCCTGCGGGCGTCTCGGCGGCCGGGGCGGCATCTTCGGCGTGAAACTCGAAGGTGGTCTTGCCCACCTGGATGACGTCGCCGTCGCGGAGGGTGCGGGTCTTGGTGCGTTGGCGGTTGACGTAGGTTCCGTTGCTGCTGTCCTGGTCGGCCAGGGTCCAGGTGCCGTCGGGGGTCGCTTCGATGGCGCAGTGTCGTCGCGAGGCTTGCTGGTCCTTCACGATGATCTCGGCCTGGCGCGCGCGCCCGATGAAGTAGGTCTTCCCCGGCTCGAGCGCATACTCCTTCTTGTCGGTGATGCCGCTCTTGGCCACGAGCCTTGCCGCCATCGCTTCTCCTCGCCTCGGCAGGCACCCCGGTCACGTTGCCACCCCCCAGGGTATGCTAGCGCCCGTCCGCAGGGATGTCAAGATGAACGCTGGAGAGCGAAGCGTGGAGGCTCGCGCGGTCACGGCTTCTTGAAGAGCGCCCCGAACCTCTCTCGGGCGGAGCGGCTCGCCTTGCTGGCGTCGCCGGGCGACCAGTCGGGGGGGCGGTGGATGAAGCGGAAGTCGTCGCAGAAGTTCGGCCGGTCCTTGTGGCGCACGGGCTCGGTGGTCACGATCCGGCAGCCGCGGGAGGTGTTGGGGTCGTAGTAGCGGCAGTTCAGGCAGACATAGACGTGGGCGTCGCATGCCTTGCACGTGGCGTTGTAGCCGGGTCGCTCCTCCCCAGTCCATTCGGCGCCGCAGTGGTAGCAGCGTAGCATGGCAGGGCCTCCGTGATATCATCCGCTCGGGGCGCTGGCTGATTATACACAGAAGGCGGAGGCGGCACCAGAGGCAGGGCATCGAGGACGCCGAGGGTGCGGCGAGCATGTGGGCTGCCCCGCGCAGCGGGGGGCGGCGCGGGGCAACGGGGGGGCACGTGTCGGGTGTTGCGCATCATCACTCGATGTCGATGACGCGGAGGGCCTCCTCCATGGAGGTGATGCCCTGGAGGACCTTGGAGATGGCGTCCTGGAGCATGGTGATGAGTCCCTGCTCGGTGGCGACCCGCTGGATTTCGACGGCCGGGGCGCGGTCGAGGATGAGGCGGCGGACCTCGTCGGTGACGGTGAGGAGCTCGAAGGCGCCGATGCGGCCCTTGTAGCCGCCGGAGCAGGCCGAGCAGCCGCGGGCCTTGTACGCCGTGATCTTCCCCGTCACCTCGCCCACAGGGATGTTGAGACGCTCGAGGGCCTCGGGGGCCAGCTCGTACGGCTCCTTGCACTTCGGGCACAGCACCCGCACGAGACGCTGGGCCAGCACCCCGGTGACCGACGAGGAGACGAGGAACGGCTCGATGCCCATGTCCAGCAGCCGGGGTGGGGCGCCGCAGGAGTCGTTGGTGTGGAGCGTGCTGAGCACCAGGTGGCCTGTAAGCGCTGACTCGGTGGCGATGAGGGCGGTGTCGTGGTCGCGGATCTCGCCGATCATGATGATGTCGGGGTCCTGGCGGAGCACCGAGCGCAGGGCTTGGGAGAAGACGAGCGGCGAGCGGCTGGTGGAGCCGACCTGGACCTGTGTGATCCCCGCGAGGCGCCGCTCGACGGGGTCCTCGACGGTGATGATGTTCTTCTCGGGCACGTTGAGGCGGCTGAGCACGGAGTAGAGCGTGGTCGTCTTGCCCGAGCCGGTGGGGCCTGTGACCAGCAGCATGCCGTAGGGGCGCGCGATGATCTCCTCGAAGCGCTTGAGCTGGTCCTCGTCGAAGCCGAGCTTGTGGAGGCCCACCTGCTGGCCGGTCTGCTCGGCGATACGCATCACGATTTTCTCGCCGTAGACGCCGGGCAGACTCGATACGCGCAG
>CAZDNN010000465.1:0-5332 GCA_964506385.1 uncultured Planctomycetota bacterium | reverse complement strand
TCGCGACGCCCGGGTAGCTCTTGCGGACCCAGCTTCGCGTCAGGCGGATGGCCGGGTCGGGGTGGATCGAGTGGTTGCCCTGGAAGTTGAGCGTGAGGAACGTCGGGACCGGCTTCTTCGCGGCATTGGGCAGGTAGATGAGGATGTCCATGCTCGGGCCGTCGGCCTTGCCCGTGAAAAGCACGGCGACCTGCCTTCGCGTCGCCTTCCCATCCAGCGCCTTCGGCTCGTCGTCGAACACGTCGAACTTCATGTCCTTCGGCTTGCCGGGCGCCCGGCCGTAGACGTGGGTGCGGAAGAGCTCGAGGAGCTCGGGACGCCGCTTCTCGCGCCAAGTCTTGGTATCGCCCACCTTCTCGCCGCTGGCCATCACCAGCGGGTCGGGCAGGGTGTACTTCGGCACCTTGCTCTCGTCGTAGTTGGCGGCCGGTACATCGGCAACGAGCAGGATGAGCAGCAGTGCCGCAACGTACGTGACGTGCAGTTCCATCGGTTCACTCCTTACGTTGGCGGGAGATGATTGGATGGGTGGATTATTGGATGGCTGGATGAAGAGCGCGCCGCCAACGCCTGGCCTCCTCTTCCCATCCATCCCTCCGTTCATCCACTCCCGTACCGCTCGTGGTGCACGAGTTCCGCGAGGGGCTTCTTCGCCGCCTGTGCCGGGCTGCCTGCCGGCTTGCCGATGGGCAGCAGGATGATCAAGCGCATGTGGTCGGGCACGCCGAGCAGCTCCTTCGCCCACTCCTCGCGGCGCAGGAGCGTGCCCTCGACCCAGGTCGAGCCGTAGCCGAGAGCCGCGATGACGAGGAGCATGTTTTCGGCCGCCGCCGAGGCGTCCTCGAGCCAGAACTTCGACTGCCCCGGGTCGGCGACGATGGCGATGGCCACGCTGGCGTCGGCGATGAAGCCCTGCACCTTGCCCAGTCGCTCGAGCGTCGCCCGGTCGCGAATGACGATGTACTGCAGCGGCTGGACGTTCATGCCCGACGGTGCCCGCCGCCCCGCATCGAGGATCTGCTCGAGCTCCTCGTCCGTCACATCCGCGGGCTCCAGGCTCCGCACGCTCGCACGCGCTCGTATCGCATCGATCAGGTCCATTGCTGCCTCCTTTCCTTGTCCCATGGCTCGTATTGTGCCGCCGCGCCCCGTTGCCTGTCAAGGAGAAGAGGCATCCCTTTGACGGGAGGCACGCAATCTGCTACGATCCATGCTGACATCGCCCGTGTGGAGACCTGTCGTGACGCTGCCGGACGCACTGGGCCATTTCGACGCCTACGGCGGGAAGTTCGTCCCTGAGACGCTCATGCCCGCCCTGAAGGAGGTCGAGGAGGCCTACCTCGAAGCGAAGGCCGACCCCGAGTTCCAGCGACAGCTCGCCTACTACCTGCGCCAGTACGCCGGGCGGCCGACGCCCCTCTACTTCGCCGAGCGGCTGACCCGCGAGCTCGGCGGGGCGCGCATCTACCTCAAGCGCGAGGACCTGCTCCACACCGGCGCCCACAAGATCAACAACACCATAGGCCAGGGCCTTCTCACCCGCCGCATGGGCAAGCCGCGCATCATCGCCGAGACCGGGGCCGGCCAGCACGGGGTCGCCACGGCCACCGTCGCCGCGCTCCTCGGCCTCGAATGCGTCGTGTACATGGGCACGGTCGACATGGAGCGCCAGGCGCTCAATGTCTTCCGCATGCGGGAGATGGGCACCGAGGTCCGCGAAGTCACCAGCGGCTCGCAGACCCTCAAGGACGCCATCAACGAGGCGATGCGCGACTGGGTGACGAACGTGCGCACCACCCACTACGTCCTCGGCTCGGTGGCTGGCGCGCATCCCTATCCGATGATCGTGCGCGACTTCCAGAGCGTCATTGGGCGCGAGACGCGGGTGCAGATGCTGGAGGCCGAAGGCCGGCTGCCCGACCTGCTCGTCGCCTGTGTCGGCGGCGGGAGCAACGCCATCGGCCTCTTCTACGAGTTCCTCGACGAGCCTGGGGTCGCGATGGTGGGCGTGGAGGCGGGGGGCGAGAGCATCGACTCAGGCCGCCACGCCGCGCGCTTCGCCGAGCGGACCGTCGGCGTGCTCCACGGCTCGCGCAGCTACGTCCTCGAGCAGAACGCGGGGCAGATCCGTGAGACCCACTCGGTCTCCGCCGGCCTCGACTACCCGGGCGTAGGCCCCGAGCACGCGCGGCTCCACGACACAGGCCGCGCCCGCTACACCTACGCCACCGACGACGAGGCGCTCGACGCCTTCCATGCCCTGAGCCGTCTCGAGGGCATCATCCCCGCGCTCGAAAGCGCCCATGCCGTCGCCGAGGCTTTCAAACTCGCACCCACGCTCCCCCCCGACACGCTCATGGTCATCAACCTCTCAGGCCGGGGCGACAAGGACGTGCAGAGCGTCGCGGAGATTCTGGAGGAAGACGAGATGCGTGATTCGTGATGCGTGATGCGTGACCAGACAGGAGAGCGCCGCCAGGCCAGTCTCCTCTTCTCACCTATCACGAATCACGCATCACGTGCCCCACGTATCGCCACTTGCAGTTGGCACGCCCAATGAACCGCATAGACGCGCTCTACGACCGACTTCGGGTTACTGGCGGCATCGCCTTCAATGTCTACCTCTGCGCGGGCAGCCCGTCGCTCGACGCCACGGCGGAACTGATCGTCGCGTGCGAGCGGCGCGGGGTGGACGCCATCGAGCTGGGCATGCCCTTCAGCGACCCCGTGGCCGACGGCCCCGACCTCCAGCCCGCCCACGCACGCGGGGTCGCCGCAGGCATCACCCTCGACCACGTCCTCGACCTGGTGCGAACGGTCCGCGAGCGCAGCCAGATCCCCATCTGCCTCATGTCCTACTACAACCCCATCCACTTTCGCGGCCCCGCGAAGCTCGTGGCCGACGCGGCCGAGGCGGGCATCGACGGCCTCATCATCCCCGACCTGCCGCCCGAGGAAGCCGCCGACCTCATCGCCGCCGCACGCGAGCACGACGTCAAGACCATCTTCTTCATCGCCCCCACCAGCACCGCCGACCGGATCGCGCTCGTCAACGATGCGACCACAGGCTTCATCTACTGCATTTCGGTGACCGGCGTCACGGGCGCCCGCACGGCGCTCCCGCCCGAGCTGGCCGACAGCCTCCGCCAGCTCCGCGACGGGACGGACAAGCCGCTGGTCGTCGGCTTCGGCGTCTCCACCCCCGACCACGTGCGGGCCATGGCCCGGGTCGCCGACGGCTGCATCGTGGGCAGCGCGGTGGCCAGGGTCATCGAGGCCGCCCTCGACGAGCCCGTCGAGGAGCTGTGCGCCAGGGTCGGCGACTTCGTCGCGCCCCTCGCCATCGCCGCCCACGAAGGGCAGCGGTAAGTGGCCCCCAGCTACCGCAACCGCGTCGGCCGCCAGCGCCTCGTCGGCGCGCTCGTCCTCGTCGCCCTCCTCGTTGCCCTCGCGCTCGCCGTCTACAGCCGCTGGCCCCGACGCTACGACTGGACCGAGCTCGCCACCGCGCACGCGACCCTTGCTGGCCTCGAGCCCGGTCTCGTCCTCGCCGTCATCAATGCCGAGAGCAAGGGCGAGCCGCGCGCCCTCTCGCGGGTTGGCGCCCGCGGCCTCATGCAGCTCATGCCCGCCACCGCCGAGGAGATCGCACAGCAGCACGGCATAGCCTACCGCAGCCCCCGCGACCTCTTCGACCCCGACCTCAACGTCCGCCTTGGCACCCTCTACCTCGCTCGCCTCCGCCATCAGTTCAACGACGACCCCTACCTCTACATCGCCGCCTATAACGCCGGCCCCGGCAGCGTGGACAAGTGGCGGCTCCAGCACCCCGACCTCTCCTCCGCCCAGCTCATCGACCAGGTCGCCTTCCCCGAGACCCGCGCCTACGTCCACAAAGTCCTCGCCGCATGGCGCCGCGCCGAGTAGCTCGGCACGGGAGGGCGAGGCTCCTGCCGACCCGCCTGCCATGCCAGGAGGCGCGGCTCGGCAGGAGCCTCGCCCTCCCGCGGTCTACGTCAGTCGAGTCAGTCGCGCCACAGGCGGCGCCAGAGGCGGGCGGCAACGATGATGAAGAGGACGGTCCGGACAAGCACCGCGGACTGGAGGACCAGGCGGGCCGTCTCCACATAGCCGGGCCGCCCGAACAGGTGGTGAGTCCACACCGGCGTCTCGGCAAACGCCGTCAGGCTGAGCAGCAGGCACCACACGGCGCCCTCCCCCGGCGGTAACCCCACGAGCAGCAGCGGGATCAGATACAGGACGAACTGCGGGCTCCAGCCCTTCGAGCAGAAGAGAAACACCACCATGGAGAACGCCGCAAACACCACCCTCCGCCGCGGCGGCAACTCCGCAGGCAGCCTCGCGAACGTGCCCAGGTAGAACACCCCCACCAGCAGCAGCACCGACCCATAGACCGGCCAGAACCACGGGCTGCGCGACCGCGAGTCGATGAACGACAGGTCCCGCGCGAACCGACTGGCCACGCGGAAGTACTGGATCCGCGCCGCAGGCCCCTCGCCGAGCAGCTCCGCAGGCGCCGCCGCCAGCGTCGCCTGGATGCCGCCCTGCACCCTGTACTTCTCGAAGAAGCCGGCGTTCATGTCCGCCGGCACAGGCCCAACGTAGCCGAACCCGTAGCGCTGCCCCAACAGCGCCCACGGGGTCTCCCACGGCGGCCGACGCGCCGAGCTCTCGAACGACTTCGCCACCCACTCCGTTCCCGTCGCCAGGAACGGCGCGGCGAAGTACACCACGAACAGAGCGAAGAGCCCCAGCGCCGCCAGCCGCCACCGCGCCCGTCCGTTGCTCTTCAGCGTCACGGGCAGCAGGGCCACGGGGATCAGCTTCGCCATGAACCCGCCTGCCAGCGCCATCGCAGACCAACCCACCCGCCCGCTGAACGCCAGGGTCAGGCCCGCCAGCATGAGGAAGACGGGGAAGCTGTCCACATAGCTCAGCCCCGCGAACGCAGTGGCGAAGAGCGCGATGTAGACCCAGCAGGCCCGCGCTGCGGCGCGGGTCCCACGGGTCCGCCGCACCAGGCCGTAGAGCAGCGCCAGCGTCGCCGTCTCCCACGCCACCGAACTGAGCTGCACGGCCCGCACGAAGCACGCCCGCTCCCACGCCACCGGCCCCGCCCCGCAGACCGCGTGAGACACCGCGCGCAGCCCGACCAGCAGATACGCCAGCAGCGGCGGATACTCCAGCCAGTAGTCCAGGAAGGGATAGTATCCGCTGCTCTGAAGCCACGCGAAGGGGAAGAAGAACTCGCCGGCCTCCGAGTAAAGGGGCCGGAACCACAAGGCGCTCATCACCCGCAGGCACACGAACA
>CAZDNN010000464.1:0-5347 GCA_964506385.1 uncultured Planctomycetota bacterium | reverse complement strand
ACGACGTGCCTGCCGGCAAGTATCAGGCCGCCCTGGCGCTGGCGCGGGCCTTCCGCGTCAACGAAGACGGCCTCTCCACTACCGCTCGCGAGTACTATCTCCAGGGCGTCAACAACGTCCCCGGCCACGTGCGCAAGGACTACGCCTTCAAGCTCGAAACCCTCGCCGCCGCGGCATACGAGCGCCTCGGCAAGGACAAAGAGGCGCTCAAACACTACCGTCAGGCCCACGGCGCCGCGCCAGACAGCCCCCTCGGCCGGCGCAACCTGGCCTACGCCCTCTACCGCGCCGCCGAACGCGCTGCGGACAAGGCCCAGCGGGCTAAGCTCCTCGGGGAGTGCCTCGCCCTCTACCGCACCATGCTCGAGGCACACCAGCTCAAGGGCAACGAACAGAAGCAGGTGGTCCTCGCCCTCGCCTCCTTCGCCTGGAACGCGGGGAAGAAGGCCGAGGCACAGGCCCTGATCCAGAGCATAGGCAGCTCCGACTCCGCGCTGACGGAGCGGATGCAGGCCGCCGCCGCCATCCGCGCGAAGGACTACCATGCCGCGGTTAAGCATCTCGAAGCCGCGCTCAAGGCCGACCCGAAACAGTCCGATGTCGCAGCCCTGGTCGCCCGCCTCAAGAGTCCGCCCGAGATCCGCAACTTCCGCGTCAGCTCGCTCAACCCCTACGACCCCCAGCCCATGATCTCCGTGGCCTACCTGCCCCGCGCCTTGCCCGAGCCGATCCCGCCCAGCAACGTCCGGCTCACCCTCGACGGCGTGCCGGTCAAACCCGTCTTCGCTAAGGCTGAGTGCTTCTTCGTGCCCAAGGAGCCCCTGAGACCAGGCGACCACGCCCTCGAGATCACCGTCACGGACTCGCTCGGCCTCACGGCGAAGAAGACCCTCACTGTCTCCATTCAGCAAGACAAGGCTCCGCCTGCCATCGTTGGCATCACGCCAGAGGCCAACGGCACAACGGAGGACCGGTCCCCAGTCGTCGCCTTCCGCGCCACCGACCCCTCGGGGATCGACCCCCGGTCGCTCAGCCTCGTGATGATGCGCGGCAGCAGCGTGCTGCGGATCGTGGACAACGGCCGCTACCAGGTCGGCTTCAAGAAGAGCAAGATCGAGAAGGGCGACCTCGTGGCGCTCGGCTCGGTCCGCTTCCAGTTCAGCCGAGACCTGCGGCCAGGCGAGTACACCCTCCGCGCCGGCGCCACCGACACCCGAGGGAACCGCGCGGTCGAGACATGGACTTTCAAGGTGCAGTAGCTGGAGGCGCCCGCCCATGATCTGTCCTCATTGCGGCAAGGACACGCCTGTCGAGCGGTCGCGGTGCATCCACTGCGACCAGTCCATGCTGATCACCGCCGACCAGATGATGCGTCCTCCCGAGCAGGTGGAGGCGGAGGCGCTGGGCGACTGGGGCCCGCGGCTGCTCCGCTGGTTCGTCGGGCTTGTGGTCCTGGCGTTCGTCCTCGGCTTTGGCTCGTCGTTCCTGAGCAAGCGGCCGTTGACGAAGTCGAAGGTGGAGCGCCCGTCCATGTCGGCGCCCCGCCCGAGCCTGCCGATGCCGAAGCCGCCCCGCAAGCTCCCCGAGGCGCCGCTGATCGAGCCTGTAGGCGTCTCCATCCCGCCGCTGCCCACGATTGACCTGGCCTTCGGCTCGCGCGACGCCAACGTCCGCCGCCTGTTCCTCGCACGCAACGGCGGCGGCCCCGATACGGAGGCAGCGGTCCAGAAGGGCCTCGAGTGGCTCAAGGGCATCCAGCAGCCCGACGGCCACTGGCAGGCGGCGGAATACGGCGCCAAGGAGCAGCACACCCTCGGCATCAGTGGCCTCTGCCTGCTCGCCTTCCTCGGCGCCGGCCACGACCACATCAACGACGGCCCGTTCAAGGACGTGGTGGCGAAAGCCATCCATTACGTGCTCCAGCAGCAGCAGGAGAACGGGCACTTCCCCGGGACTTTCTACACCCAGGGCATCTGCACGATGGCGATCGTCGAGGCCTACGGGATGACGGGCGATACGACCCTGCTCCAGCAGGCGACGAAGGCCATCGAGTATATCGTCGCCGCGCAGCAGGAATGCGGGGGCTGGGACTACAGTGCGGCCAAGGACCGCAACCGCGGCGACACGTCGGTCACCGGCTGGCAGGTCATGGCGCTCAAGAGCGCCAAGCGCGTGGGGATCGAGTTCCCCACCGAGGTGATGACAAAGATGCGGAAGTATCTTGCCGAGGTGACCCGCGACGGCGCCATCGGCTACACGAACCTCGAGGATCCCGAGCACAAGTGGCGCACCAGCGCCGCGCTCACCGCGGCGGGCCTCAACGCCCACCTCTTCGCCGGCGCCGAGCGCGACGACCCCGCCGTGCAGAAGGCCGTCGGCATCCTGCTCAACCACCTGCCACAGCTTCCAAAGCAGGATGGCGACAAGTGGCGCCCCGGAGCCGACATCTATCTGTGGTACCACGGCTCCCTCGCCCTCAGCCGCCTCGGCGGCCAGGAATGGAAGGTGTGGAACCACCACGCCAAGCAGGTCCTCCTCAAGCTCCAGGGCGACGACGGCAGTTGGGAGACGAACGGCGACCGCTGGCGCGAGCACGGCGGCAAGCTCTACTTCACGGCGCTGGCTCTACTCGCGCTCGAAGTCTACTACCGGTATGACTGATCCACCGGGACGACCCGCGACGCTCGGCGCGTGACCAGGAAAGCCCCCACCGCCTTCGCCGGATAACGGAGCCGTCCGCCGAAGCCCCAGCGAGATCCATACCCAGTGTTTGAAGCCGGGGTGGAGCCGGGAACGGATCAGGCTCCGAACTGCTCGAGCAGTCGGTGGTACCTGGTGCCGTGAGGCTGCATGGTGAGGTGGCGGTCGGCCCCGTCGCTGTGGGCAAGGCGAATGTCCAGACGGTCGTCGGGGAGCATGGCCGCGATGCGGTCGGCCCACTCCACTATGGTCACCCCATCGCCGAAGAACAGCTCGTCCACGCCCAGGGCCTCCGCGTCGCTCGCGCCCGCGAGGCGGTAGGCGTCCACGTGATACACAGGCACGCGGCCCCGGTACTCGTGGATCAGGACGTAGGTGGGGCTGGTGACCCAGCGAGGCTCCTCGACGTCGAGCCCCTCGGCGAGGCCCTTGGCCAGGGTGGTCTTCCCCGAGCCCAGCGGCCCGGTGAGCGCTACCACGTCGCCCGCGCCGAGCAGCCGCCCGAGGCGGCGGCCCAGCGCCAGCGTCTCCTCTGGCCCGTGGGTCACGAGGGTCATCGGAAGTGCTCCCAGCCCGCAGCCTCGAGCCGTCGCTGCGCCCCGTCGGGCATGACCAGAGTTGCGCCGGACGGGACGATCTCGCCGATACGGCTCACCGGCACCCCGAACGGCTGGTCTGCGAGCAGGCGCTCGGCGGTGGCGGCGTCGGCAGTGAAGAGCAGCTCGTAGTCCTCGCCGTCGCCGAGCGCGTGCTCGAGAGGCGCGTGGCCGGAGCCGGCTGCCGCGCGAACTGCCGCCTCGGCGACGGGCACGCGCTTGGCCCACACCAGGGCGCCCACCGCGCTCTCCTCGAGAATATGGTGCAGATCGATGGCCAGGCCGTCGCTGACGTCGATCATTGCGTGGGGGCGGTAGCGGCTGTTGAGCGTCACCGCCTCCGCCTGGCGCGGCCAGAAGCACATGTGGTGGCCCAGCGCCGAGCCGCCCAGTGCGCCCGTGACGAGGATCGCGTCGCCCACCTGCGCGCCGCTCCGCAGGATCGGCGGGCAGTCCCCTGTGTCGCCTAGCATGGTCACGGCGATCGCCAGCGGGCCGCCCGTGCCCGTCAGGTCGCCTCCAACCAGGCACACGCCGAACTCATCGGCGCAACGCAGCATGCCCGACACCAGCTCCTCGGCCTGCTCCGGCCCAAAGCCCTTCGGCAGCGCGGCAGACACGACGGCCACCGTTCCCCTGCCACCCATGGCCGCCACGTCGCTGACGCTGCACGCCATCGCCTTCCACCCGACATCGCCGAGCGGCGCCTCCCGCAGGTCGAAGTGGACGCTGTCCACCAGCATGTCGGTGGTGATGAGGGTCGCGTCGCTGCGGTTCGCCACCACGGCCGCATCGTCGCCGATGCCGACGCGCACCCGCTCATCCGACGCGGCCTGGCCGCGGATCCATCGGATGAGGTCGAACTCGCGAAGCTCCTCCTCCGCCACCGCCTACGGCTCCTCCTGGGACGGGGGTCCGATCAGTGCCTGCTCGAGCATCTCCTGGACCACCACAGCCACCCTCTGCTGCCCTGCCGGGTCGTGCACGACGATGAGGCGCGCCGTGGGGGTGAACACCGCTGCGGCCGGCAGCCCGCTCTCCCAGCGCTCGCCGTCCATCCGCTTGCGGAGACGCTGGAGGACCGCCTCCGGGCGGCTGCGCCGCAGCAGCGGCAGGATCTCGTACGCGCGGACCTCCGCCCTGTCCCAAGGCGCCGCGCCAGCGTCACCCACACCCTCGTCATCGCCCTCAGCGAACAGCCAGACGCCGTGGCCTGGCTCCGCCGCATACCGGGCGACCCGTGTCTGCGCGACGACAACGTCCAGCGCCTCTCTCAGCGTCCGCTCCCCCCGGGCGAGCGTGACCACAGGCTCCCCGACGCGCCCAGGGTCCCAGCCGATGTTGACCTTCGCCTTCCCGGCAAGCTCGACCAGGAACGTCTCGAGGGGCTGCACCTTACCGCCGCACTGAATTGCGGTGCCGAGCGCCGTCGTGAGGTCGAGGCGGGTCGGCGCCCGGCCCCCAGGCGGGTCTGTGCCGTGTCGGATCGCATCCAGCAACTCGACCAGACGCCGGTGGCCCCGTGCGGGCAGCCGCGCCACGAGGACATCCTGGTCGCCGTGGAAGGCCAGGCGGCAGCCAGGGCGCCGGTCTAACAGGTAGCGCAGACACTGCTCCAGGGTGTCCACGACCAGGCGCTGCTCCTTCGCGAAGCTCAGGGAGCCGCGCACGGGACGGCGCGCCCGGATGTGGGTGGGCACTGGGTACGTGCGCACCTCCAGCGGCTCAGTTCGGAGCAGCTCGTCATCGTGCGCCACCCAGACGTGGCCGTTCTCCTCGACCGCATACTGGGCGCCGAGGGGCCTCACCAGCCAGTCCAGCAGCGCCCGCTGCTCGACGTCGCGCAGGCGCAGCGTGACCTTGTGCCGCGTCCAGGCCTCGAGCGGGATGCTGCGCGACACGCCGAGGACGATGCCGTGGTCCCGCGCCAGGATGCTGATGATGGTGGGGAACGGGACGGCGTCGAAGTCGACCGACACGCGCCGGTCGAGCTTCGAGGGCTTGCGCGTCGGGCGCGCGCTGGGCCTCGTCGCGGGTTCCTGTGGGCGCGG
>CAZDNN010000463.1:0-5372 GCA_964506385.1 uncultured Planctomycetota bacterium | reverse complement strand
GCGGCCCAGTGCGTACCCTCTTCCTCTGGCAGCCTACCAGGGTACCACTTGGCTGGAGTGTTACCCCACTGGAACTCAGTCTGGTGCAGCCCGTGGTGTTGGGCGTGCACGTCGAGAGCGGCCGCTATGACGAGGGCCGCGGCGTCGAGGCAGGTTCGTGTGTCCATCGTTTCGGTCCAGTCGGCAAGGCAGGCGGGGCGGCCAGACTGCCGCCGCAGGCGACAGGCAGGGAGGGCGGTCCGCGCGAGGGTCGCCTCGCCCTTCGCCGGCACCGAGGCGACTCGAGCGGCCCAGCGGCTCTGCCCATCGTTGACGATGGCGGCCACTTGACGCGAGAGCCGCCGCGGGATAGGCTCGTAGGCGCGCGGCGAGAGGCAGCCGTTGGGATGCTGTCCCAGACGCCCTATTCTGCCCCGTTTCGGAGGCGAGACCAATGGGTCCATCACGGCGGAGCTTCCTCAAGGCGATCGGGGCGGGCGTCTGCCTCGGCGCGATCGAGGGCGTTGGACAGGGTGCCGAGGCGGCGAGGCGGAAGCCGAATATCGTGCTGTGCATGGCCGACGACCAGGGCTGGGGCGATATGGGCTACTACGGCCATCCCGTGCTCAAGACGCCCCACTTCGACAAGATGGCCGCCGAGGCCCTGCGCTTCGACCGCTTCTACGCCGCCGCACCCGTCTGCTCGCCCACGCGCGGCAGCGTGATGACGGGACGCCACCCCAACCGCTTCGGCTGCTTCAAGTGGGGGCACTCGCTGCGCCCGCAGGAGATCACCGTCGCCGAGGCGCTCAAGACCGCGGGCTACGTCACTGGCCACTTCGGCAAGTGGCATCTCGGCTCGGTCCGCAAGGAGAGCCCCGTGTGCCCGGGCGCCAGCGGCTTCGACGAGTGGCTCTCGGCGCCCAACTTCTTCGACAACGACCCCATCCTCAGCCGCGAGGGCACGGCCGTCCAGATGAAGGGCGAGAGCTCGATGGTCACGGTGGACGCCGCCCTCGAGTTCATCCGCAAGCACGCGAGGGGGCCGAAGCCGTTTCTCGCGGTCGTGTGGTTCGGCTCGCCCCACGGCCCACATCGGGCGACCGAGGAGTTCCGCAAGCTCTACGCCGGCCAGCCCGCGAAGAAGCAGCACTTCTACGGCGAGATCACGGGGATGGACGCCGCCTTCGGCAAGCTCCGCGCCGAGCTGCGCACCCTCGGCATCCGCGACAACACCATCCTGTGGTACTGTAGCGACAACGGCGGGCTCGACGTGAAGACCACCGGCGGCCGCGCGCGAAAGGGCAGCATCTACGAGGGCGGGCTGCGGGTGCCCGCCATCCTCGAGTGGCCCGCCCGCATCCCCAAGCCCAGGGTTACCAACGTGCCCTGCAACACCGCGGACATCTATCCCACCCTCCTCGATATTCTGGGCATCAAGATGCCGAACCAGCCGCCCCTCGACGGCATCAGCCTCGTCCCCCTCCTCGACGGCAAGATGACGAAGCGGCCCAAGGGCATGGGCTTCTGGAGCCACCCGACCGGCGGCATCAGCACCCCGAGCGCGAAATGGATGGCCGAGCTCCTCGCCTTCCAGAAGACCGGCGCCGGCCCCGAGCACCGCGAGCGTCTGCGCCTCGACGCCGCCGAGATCAAGACGCAGTATCCCGAGGACACCTTCCCTGGCCACGCCGCATGGCTCGCCTGGCCCTGGAAGCTCCACCGCATCCAGGGCAAGAAGGGCCCGGGCGTCAAGCTCGAGCTCTACAACCTCGCCACCGACCCCGGCGAGAAGAAGAACCTCGCCGCCGCCCAGCCCGACCGCGTCAAGGCCCTGCGTGCCCCCCTCGAGGCCTGGCTCGCCTCGGTCGCCCGCAGCCTCAACGGCAAGGACTATCGCTCGTAGGCCGCCGGGCGGCGGGCTGCTCTTCTTGCAGGAAGCCGCTGGGACCGGCGGCGGCAACGGGATAGGCTCTGGGCCGGAGCGGGAGGGGTCGAGGAACGGTCACTGTCCCTGTTTCAGGAGGTGTGCGATGAACGACGATGGTGCTCGGCATGGTGGCGGCGCGTCGCGGCGATCGTTCCTCAAAACGACGGGGAGCGCGGCGGCGGGAGCGGCGCTGGCGGCGGGGCTCGCGCCAGGGGCCTTCGCGGCGCCCGACAACACGATCAAGCTGGCGCTCGTCGGATGCGGCGGGCGCGGCACAGGCGCGGTGTTCGACGCCTTCGCGGCCACCGGCGGGCCGGTGAAGCTCTTCGCCATGGCCGATATCTTCGAGAACCGACTCAACGGCAGCCTCAACCACACGAGCCAGCGTCACGCCGCCAAGGTGGACGTGCCGCCCGACCGCCGCTTCATCGGCTTCGACGCCTACAAGAAGGCCATCGACTGCCTCGGCCCCGACGACGTCGTGCTCCTGACCACCCACGCCGCCTTCCGGCCCATGATGTTCGAGTACGCCGTCTCCAAGGGCGTCAACGTCTTCATGGAGAAGTCCTTCGCCACCGACGCCCCCAACACCCGCCGGCTGCTCAAAGCGGCCGAGTTGAGCGAGAAGAAGGGCCTGAAGGTCGGCTGCGGCTTCATGTGGCGCCACTCGAAGGCACGCCAGGCCGTCATCCAGCGCATCCACGACGGCGCCATCGGCGACCTCCACACCCTCCGCATCTACCGCGTCCACGGCCCCGTCCACTGCCGCCCCCTGCCCAAGGGCGCCAACGAGATGATGTTTCAGCTTCAGAACGCCGCGCGGTTCAACTGGACCTCCGGCGGCTTCTTCATCGACTGGCACTGCCACAACGTGGATGTCGCCTGCTGGACGAAGGGCGCCTGGCCCGTCGCCGCGCAGGCATTCGGCGGCCGCTGCTACGCCGAGGCGGGCAACCTCTTCGACCACTACAGCGTCGAGTACACCTTCGCCGACGGCACCAAGCTCTTCGCCTATTCCCGCCACATGCGCGGCTGCTGGAACACCTATGCCGACTACGCCCACGGCACCACCGGCTCCGCCGTGATCATGGCCAACCTCGGCGACCCCAAGCCACGCATCTACAAGAACCAGCAGATGACCAAAGAGAACGTCGTGTGGGACTACGGCCAGCGCGACATCAACCCCTACCGCGCCGAGTGGCAGCTCCTCCTCGACGCCATCCGCGGCAACAAGCCGCACAACGAGGCCCGTCGCGCCGCCGAGGCCAACTTCGCCGCCCTCCTCGGCCGCATGGCCGCCCACACCGGCGCCTACCTCACCTGGGAGCAGGCCCTCCAGAGCAACTTCCAGTACGTCAAGGACATCGACCACCTGACCTTCGACACGCCGCCGCCCATCAAGGCAGGCCCCGACGGCCGCTACGCCTGCCCGCAGCCGGGCATCACGAAGGAGGTCTGACCCGCGCCCCCGGCCGGCCCTATTCGCGTGGGAGGGCAAGGCGCGGGTCCGAGAGGTCGAGGCGGTAGAGGATCTGGTTGTAGTCGTAGCGCGGCGTGGCGGCGGGGGCGCCGGAGAAGGTCTTCGTGTAAGTGCCCTCGAAGTAGATGAGGCGGCCGCCGCCCTGGTCGAAGAAGGCGTGGTGGACGGGGTTGTAGAAGCTGTAGTTGTGGTGGGTCACGATCTTGCGTGCCTGGCGCCAGGGGCCTTCGGGGGCATCGGCCTCGGCGTACCAGATCTCGCCCAGATGCGAGGTGCCGCCGACCTCGCAGAGGATCATGACATACCGCTTGCGGAAGGCGTTCCAGCGCACGGAGCCGCGGTGGGCGCGGACGGGCTTCTTCGTCTCTGCGTCTCGCAGGCCGATCCAGGCCTCCTCGGGCTTGATCCTGCCGGCGTCGAGCAGCTCCTTCTGACGCGCCGCGTTGATGACCGCGGTGTTCGGCTTCCAGCCCCAGACGAGCCGCCCGTCTGGCCCGCGGTCGAGCGCGGGCGCGGCCTTGTCGTAGCCGCTGCCGGGGGCGAGACAGGTCCAGGCGTCGTAGCGGCCAGGGTCGAGCACGTGAGCCCATTGCGCCTTGACGCGGATGAACGGATAGGGCTGGGCGAAGTACCAGTAGTCGCCAGCCTTTGTCGTGATGCGGACGGCCTGTCCCTGGGGATAGAGCCGCGCGTCGTCCTTGAGCCGCACGAGCCTCTCGAAGGTCTCGGTCTCGTCGTTGTAGACCATCAGGCCGTGCTCGTGGCGCACGCCCAGGCTCGCCATCCGCGAGTAGTGGGCGACCAGCCGCGTGCGGCCCGCTGCGTCGGCCACCGTGAGCACGCCGTCGAGCCACACGGGGCCGGGGTCCGGCAGCGGCGCCATCTTCCTGCTGAAGCCCTTGCCATCGACGAAGTAGGCGTAATTGATGCCCACGCTCGGGTCCAGGCCCCCCTTCCCCGGCAGCTCGGACGTGGCGCCCGACGTTGCGAACTGGCCGAGGGGATAGCCCGCGCGGTTCGTGTCGCCCCAGAACCAATAGAGCCGCCCGCGATACGGGATCGCCATTACGGAGTCCTGGCCGAGCACCCCGCCGTTGAGCAGCGGGTCGCGGATCGGCGCGCGGCGGCCCGCGAGGATCGTGTCGCGGTAGATCCCCTGCCCCGTGAGGCGGTAGAGCCGCTCGGCGATGTTGAGGCGCCGGACCTCGATGCGGGCCATCTTGCCCGGCGTCGTCCGCAGCCGCCTGCCTCGGTAGCCGAAGCCGTCCTTGGGGACCTCGTAGCCGTGGCTGGAGACATGGAAGAACACCTCGCGGTCCATCAGGCCCGGTTCGTAGAAGGCCACGACGCCGGCCGAGTCGGTGACGTATCGAATGCCGTTGACGGTCCGCAGCTCGACGAGGGGGACGCCGCGCCCCGTCTGCTTGTCCGCCACCTCGATGACGAAGTACCGATCGGGGGCTTGCGCGGCCACGGCGGGCAGGAACAGCACGATCCTAAGAACGGCGCCAGTCACAGCGGCTGGCTCCTCAGAAGAGCTCGGGCGGGCTCTTGTCGGGATAGGGGCAGAGCTTCTCGATCGCGCATTCGGGGCAGCGGGGCTTGCGGGCGGTGCAGCAGTGGCGGCCGTGCCAGGCGAGCAGGTGTGAGAAATGGGTGCGGGCCTTGGGCGGCACGACCTCGAGCAACTCCTTCTCGATCTTGTCGGCGTACTTCTTCTCGACATTGTGGGGCGTGGCGAGGGCGAGGCGGCCGCTGAGCCGCAGCACGTGGGTGTCCACGATGATGCTGGGGATGCCGAAGGCGCAGCCCATGATGACGTTGGCCGACTTGCGGCCGATGCCGGTGAGGGCGTGGAGCTCCTCCATGGTGCTGGGGACCTCGCCGCCGTGCTTGGCGACGATCTCGCCACAGGCGGCCTTGATGGCCTTGGCCTTGTTGCGGAATGTGCCGCAGGACTTGATGAGCCCCTCGAGCTCGGGG
>CAZDNN010000462.1:0-5377 GCA_964506385.1 uncultured Planctomycetota bacterium | reverse complement strand
CATCCCCCCGACGCGGATGACGGCGGTCTTGCACGCCCAGCCGAGGAAGATGCTGAGGACGAAGTGGGTGACGGGGTAGGAGCAGATCGCCACGGGCAAGCCGATCGGGTGGAGCGGCCACCAGGGGAAGCGGTAGTGGAGGACCGTGACGACGGCCATGGCCACGGCGCCGATGCCCATGAACGCCAGCCGCGCGAGGTCGGGGCCGTGGGGGTTGCGGATGTGGCGGATCACCTCGTCGTAGCCCACCGACGCCCCGCGGCCGAAGATCCAGCCGCCGAACCGAATGGCGCCCCAGTGATACGACATCCAGACGGTGAACACCGTGGAGACCACAAGCGCCAGGAGCGCGGCGTAGAGGATCGCGACGGTCATCCCCCGCCGCCGCTGCACCGCGTCCGACAGCTTCGCCCCGTGCGCCGCGGCGGTCATGAAGAAGCCCTTGAGCTCGTGCTGCCACGAGTAGTGCATCCCCAGCGAAGCCGCGCTCGATGCGCCCACCACGTGTGAGCCGAGGGCGTAGTTCGTGAACGTCTGGGCGATCAGCGGCCCCCGAATGAACAGCAGGCCCCCCTCGATGACGATCCGCGTCACCCCGATGTAGAGGATGATGACCACCGTCAGGAAGACCGCCAGCACGTGGAACTTCAGCCCCGACCGCCACAGGAAGAAGACGATGAACCCCAGGGAGAGCACGCCCGCGCCCAGCAGCGCGCGGTACGACATCATCTCCTCGGCCTCCTCCGCCGACGGCTCCCGCGAGAAGGCGCCCCGCACGATCGACCACAGGTGGCGACGCGCCATCCACGTCATCGACGCGACCATCACCACCATCGCACCGAAGCTCTGCCAGCCGATCGCCGGCATCCCGAGGGTGTAGACCTCGCGGCCCGAGATCGTGAACCCCAGGTTGTTCAGCACCCCCTCCTCGATCATCGACAGCACCACGAAGAACCAGATGCTGAAGGCCACCTCGCGATGGATGAAGAACGTGAACCCCACGAGCGCGAAGTTGACGTGCAGGGCGAACCACGGGAAGCCCTTCCCAAGCGACACCATCCCCCAGTTCGTCGGGATCTTCGGGAACGGCGGGTGGTAGTACGACACGACGTTCCACAGCACGATGAACAGCGGCACCCCGAAGCCGATCCAGAAGAGCCGCTGGCGGAGGAACGTCGGGAGCCAGTGCCCCGGCTCAGGCTCCTGGACCATGTGCTGCGGCACCTCCATGAGGGCAAAGGACAGGCGCTCGTTGTCCACCCACTGCCGGCGGAACGCGACGACGAGGCAATGGCAGAAGACGAACAAGGCGAAGAGGAAGCCGATCCACCACGCCAGCGGGCCGACCCAGGCGTGCCAGGGGATGGCCTCGCCCCTGGGCAGGCCGAGGTAGAACCAGCGGAGCGCCTGCTCGTCCTTGGGCACAAGCCAGGGCTTGAGGTAGTCGTGGAGGTATGCCGCCCACTGGTTCTCCGGCGTTGCCAGGTGGGAGAAGGGCGCGGCGATGAGCGAGACCAGGTAGGAGGCCGTGCCCCACGTCGGAATCGACGCGCCCACCAGCGCCATGGCGAAGATGACGACCAGCTCCGCCCGCGACAGCGCCAAGCGCCGCGAGACGGCGCGCACCGCCAGGTTCGCCACCACCAGCACAAAGAAGAAGAAGACCACGCTCAGCGGCAGATAGCTGATCGCCCACTGCGACGAGTGGAGCTGATAGAGCGAGTAGGGCGCGCCGATGTTGATGGCGACGACGAGGACCGTCCCGATGAGGAAGGCCCTGAGGGTCAGGCCCCGGTCGCTGGCGTGGTGGGGATGGGGTGTGCTCGGCACGGTTTGGCTGCCGCAGAGGCGTCTCGTGAGATCGTGCGAATCGCGGGCATTCTAACACGACGGCAGAGGTGAGTCCATCGGAGCCCCGCAAGTGCCGAAAGGCGCTTGACTTATTCGGCCCTGGCGCTAAACTAGGCCGCGAGACCGGTGGGCAGTGTTGCTGCGCCCTGCGCGACCGCCTGTCCATGCGTCTATGATGAGGCGGCCTATGGCTCAGGAAGGCAGGCAGCGTGCGATCTGGGGGCGGCTGGCGATGGCCGTCCTCGCCGCTGCATGTCTGACCGGCTGCGGGC
This sequence comes from uncultured Planctomycetota bacterium, assembly GCA_964506385.1. Classification (GTDB taxonomy): domain Bacteria; phylum Planctomycetota; class PUPC01; order DSUN01; family DSUN01; genus CAZDNN01. The sequence goes on along the minus strand of CAZDNN010000462.1, from coordinate 3,254 downwards.
AGAGCGAGATGGACCGCGCCGATGCGCTCATGGCCGGGGGCAAGTACGCCGAGGCCATCGCCATCTGGCAGGGCATGCGAGCTGAGGATCCCGGCCGCCGCGTCCTGGCTACCCGCATCGCGACCGCCCAGGCCCGCATGGGCCGCCTCGACCTCGCCGCGGCCACCCTGCGGCAGGCCATCGACTGCCTGCCGGCCGACCCCGGGCTCCATCAGAACCTCGGGCTGGTGCACCTGAAGCAGAAGGACCTCGATGCGGCGCTCGGCCAGTTCGAGCGGGTGCTGGCGCTCGAGGCGTCGTATCCGAACACCCACTACTACATCGGGCTGATCCACGAGATGCGCGGCGACGAGACGACCGCGCGGCGCCTCTATGTAGACGAGGTGAACAAGGGGGCGTGCCTGGGCGCCTGGGACCGTCTCTACGAGCTGAACCAGAAGACCCCGCGGCCCCGTCCCAGCAGCCGCGGCATCGTCACAGTGTCATTGGCGCTGCTGGCGGTCGCAGCGGCGGCCTATGCCCTTCGGGTATACCTCGACGCCCGCCAGGCGCGGGCGCTGAGCTTCCACGGAGCGGACTAGATGCTATCGAAGATCGGTAAGGGGCTCCTCCTGGCCATCGGGATCCTGATGATCCTGTCGGTCACGGTGTTTGACCCTGCGGACATCACGGAGTACGCCAAGCGGCACTTTGGCCTGACCACAGGCCCACGGGCGGACCGCGATATCGGCGGCCTGGCTCCGACGAGCGGCCGCGAGACCGTCGAGAAGGACGAGAATGCCTCGATCCGCGCCCTCGTCGAGGACCTCCGCATCGCGGATACCCGCGAGACGATCAGCTACCTGAGCCAGCTCGACAGCCGCGTGGTCGGCTACCCAGGGTGCGAGAAAGCCGCGCAGTACGTCGAAGACCAGTTCCGCTCCATCGGGCTCCAGGGCGTGCGCAGCCAGCCCTTCCAGGTCACCGTCCCCATTGACGAAGGCGGCTTCATGGAGGGCGACGGCCTCGGCGGCAAGGTCGAGCTCTTCGCACTGTGGCCCAACGAGGTCCAGACCTCCACGCTCACCAAGGACTTCACGGGCACCCTCATCGACGGCCGCAAGGGGCACTTCGCCGACTTCAACGGCAAGCCCATGACCCGCCAGGCGGCGTCCGGCAACGCCGGCGCGAGCGACGTGGCGAATGCCGTGGTGCTGATGGACTTCGACTGCGGCCAGAACTGGATGCACGCGGCGATGATCGGCGCCAAGGCCATCCTGTTCTTCGACAACGGCGAGCCGGGCAGCCCGCCGGCGGTGACCCGCGGCGAGGCGGAGCAGAAGTTCATCGGCGTGCCTGCCAACATCCCGCGCTTCTGGCTCTCGGCGGAGGACGGCCGGCGCCTCCGCCAGCTCCTCGCCGATCGCAGGGGGGAGGGGATCGAGGTCCGGCTCAAGGCGCGGATGGAGTGGCGGCGAGTGGAGGCCCGCAACATCATCGGCGTGATCCCGGGCACCCAGCCGCCGGTCAAGCCGTCGGAGAAGCACGACTACGAGCGCCAGCGCATCATCGTCCTATCGGCCTTCTACGACGCCATGAGCGTCGTGCCGCGGATCGCCCCCGGCGCCGAGAATGCCTGCGGCCTCGCCGCCCTGCTACAGACGGCCAAGGTCCTCAAGCAGTTCCCACCCCGCCACACCATCGTCTTCCTCGCCACCAGCTCCCACTTCCACTGCATGTGGGGCGTTCAGCAGTTCCTCCACGAGTGCCTCCCCACCGAGGAAGAGCTCGGGCGGGACGCGCTGCCGAAGGGGCGGGTGGACTTCGATGTGTTCGTCGGGCTCGACCTGACGAGCCACTACCACCAGGTGGCGACGACGTGCTTCGGCACTTTCTACAACCGCGGCTGGGAGATGAACGTCTACCGCAAGAACCTCCTGGCCCCCTACGCCAAGCACTTCACGGAGTACGCGGCCAGGGTCTTCCGCAAGTCCACGAGCGAGGCCACCTGCCCCCACATCAACGCCATCACGCCGCCGAAGAAGACGTGGAAGAACTTCGTCCCGCGGCCCGTCGCCTTCGACGCCGAGGCGGTCGTCGCCCGCGGCAAGGACGGCATCACCCTCTTCACTCCGCACGAGATCCGCAACGTCGTTGATACGCCCAACGACACGATCGACCGCATGGACCTCGAGAAGCTCCACAGCCAGGTGAAGACGGTGGCTGCGGTCATCGCGAAGGCCGGCCGCGACGTCGGGTTCTTCACCGACAGCAAGCTGCACCTCGAAAACCGCATCCAGTTCTCACGCGGCAACGTCACCTGGTTCGACCGTGCGGTGAACCCGAATATCCCGAAGGCGCCGATCGGCGGCGCCATCGTGACGTTCCGCCATCCAGGCGCCGGCGTGACCAATGGGGGCGTCCGCACCCTCTACACGGCATACTCCCAGCCGAGCAACCCCCGGGGCGGCGACTACCGCGAGGGCTACTACATCAGGAACGTCACGCTGAACTCGCGGCGGGTCCGCGTGAGCGCGTGGTCGGACAAGGTGGGAGACGTCGAGTCGGCGACCGTGCGGGTGCAGACCCACAAGTGGCTGCGCGACTACCCGCTTGAGCGGGTGGACGACGGCCGCGCGCTCATCGAGGTCACCGAGCGATTCGTCCTCGACCCCGAGGGCGCGGTCCGCATCCCCGGCGAGGAGCCGGGTCGGTGGGAGCCGGCGCCAGCCGACGTCGGCAAGCGCTTCGGCGTCGTGGTCGAGGCGGGGGCGGACGACCCGAACTTCCCGACACCCGAGGGCCACGCCCACATCAGGGTCGGCAACGCCCGGTTCCGCGGCCCTGTCCTCGTGCCCGCGGTGCGCTACGAGGCCGAGATCGATCTCGACCCGCCAGGCTGGTTCGACCGTTGGTCGGCGGCGACCTTCCGCACGAACCCCATCGGCTGGTTCCTCATCAGCGCCGTCGGCGTCTTCGTGCTCGTCTACTTCCTGGGGCAGCGGCTCTACGCGGAGTCGCGGCTCGCGCGGGTGCACGTCGCGCTCGGCATCGCGCTCGTGCTCTGCGCGCTCGGCGTCGTCGCGATCGACCGCGCCGTGACGCCGATCTTCGGCGGGGCAGAGATCCCCGAGATCCCCCGCGCATACGACGAGCCGGAAGTCGATGGGAAGACCCGGCTGGTCCGCTCCCTCGTCATCCAGGGCAGCCAGGGCCGCTACGAGCCGACGAAGGAGGCGCCGGCCCTTCAGGCCGTCGCCACGGACGCCGGCGAG